>NZ_JBWXVC010000009.1:0-3666 GCF_059901175.1 Fructilactobacillus sp. X3R5C2 | reverse complement strand
GGTTGGGCCATCAGTATTAAAGGTAAAGCCATCCGCAGGGTATCCGTCGGATACTAATTCATATCCTTGCGCTTCTAGTTTAGCGATTTCATCTTTCGTACTGTAATCGGCCTTGCTACCAAACTTACCGTTAACGGTATCACTAGTGATAAGGGCATTACCTTTATCCTGATCCACGTAATTAATGTGAACGACTTCATCGTTAGCGTTGTAGGTAACCGTGACACTTGAATCTGGTGTGTCGGCCGTTGCAGTTTCAGAACCAACACTTGCCTTATCAGGTGTGTATCCCGTAATGGTTGGGGAAACAATTGAACCGAAGACAGCGTTCGTTGACGTCCAGTTACTGTAAGTTACCTTACCCGTTACTTCATCAAAGGTGGCCGTTCTGTTGAACGTAACCGTTTCAATGCGATCATCTGAAGCCTTGCTACCATCAGCGTAAACGTAGTGCACCGTTCTGGTAATGGTCTTAGTCAAGTCGGTCTTGCTAGTACCATCTGGATACTTCGGTCCCGTTGGGTTGTTAGGATCCACTGGTTGACCTGGGTTTCCTGGGTTATCTGGCGTAACTTCCTTGGTCTTGTGTTTCAAAACAACCTTGAAGGTTGGGTTATCAGTATTGAAGGTGTAACCATCACCTGGGAAGCCATCGGATACTAATTCGTATCCTTGGGCTTCTAGTTTAGCGATTTCGTCCTTCGTACTGTAATCCGACTTAGAACCGAACTTCCCGTTCAAGCCATCAGTATGAATAACCTTGTTACCATTGTCTTGATCGATGTACTCAACTTGAGCCTTTTCATCGTTGGCGTTGTAGGTAACCGTAACAGATCCGTCCGGTGTGTCAGCAGTGGCAGTTTCGGAACCAACACTTGCCTTATCTGGGGTGTATCCCGTAATTTCAGGAGAATCAATTGAGCTAAAGACCGCATTCTTAGTAGTCCAGTCGCCGTAACTGATAATCTTGCCGGTTACTTGATCAAAGGTTGCAGTTCGAGTGTAGGTAACTGTCTCAACTTGATCGTCAGCAGCTTTACTACCATCAGCGTAAACGTAGTGGATGGTTCTTGTAATGTTCTTAGTCAGATCATTTACACTAGTTCCATCTGGGTACTTCGGTCCAGTTGGATTATTTGGATCAACTGGTTGTCCCGGTTGACCAGGGTTATCCGGTGTAACCGTCTTCATCTTGTGTTTCAAAACAACGGTAAAGGTTGGATTGTCAGTGTTGAAAGTAAAGCCATCCGCAGGGTATCCGTCGGATACTAGCTCGTAGCCCTGAGCTTCTAGTTTAGCAATTTCGTCCTTCGTAGTGTAACCAGACTTACTACCAAACTTACCAGTTAAAGCATCGCTATAAATAAGCTTGTTACCTTCGTCTTGGTCGACGTAGTTAACTTGTGCTTTTTCTTCGTTAGCGTTGTAAGTAACGGTAACACTTCCGTCAGGTGTATCAGCGGTGGCAGTTTCAGAACTAACACTAGCTTTATCAGGGGTGTAGCCCGTAATGGCTGGTGAATCAATTGAGCTAAAGACCGCATTCTTAGTAGTCCAGTCGCCGTAGCTGATAATCTTGCCAGTAACTTGGTCGAAAGTTGCCGTTCTTGTAAACGTAACCGTTTCAACTTTGTCATCGGAAGCTTTGCTGCCATCAGCATAGACGTAGTGAATCGTTCTGGTAATGTTCTTAGTCAGGTCATTTACACCAGTTCCATTAGGATAATGAGGTCCATCTGGATTATTTGGATCCACTGGTTGTCCTGGGTTGCCAGGGTTGTCCGGCGTAACCGTCTTGGTCTTATGCTTAAAGATAACTTTGAAAGTTGGGTTGTCGGTATTAAATTCATACCCATTTGGATAACCGTCAGTGACTAACTCGTAACCCTGACTTTCTAAATCAGCAATTTCAGCTTTAGTAGAGTAATCCGACTTAGAACCAAACTTACCGTTTAAGCTATCAGTTTTAATAACTCGGTTGCCGTCGTCTTGGTCAATGTATTGAACACGAGCCTGTTCTTCATTGGCATTGTAGGTAACGGTTACAGATCCGTCTGGCGTGTCGGCTGTGGCAGTTTCGGAACCAACACTTGCTTTATCTGGAGTGTAGCCCGTGATTGCTGGAGAATCAATTGAGCTAAAGACAGCGTTCGTTGAAGTCCAGGCACTGTACGTTAACTTGCCAGTTACTTCGTCAAAGGTGGCCGTTCTGGTGAAAGTAACGGTTTCTACTTGATCATCAGCGGCTTTACTACCATCAGCGTAAACATAGTGAACGGTTCTTGTAATGTTCTTAGTCAAGTCATTTACGCCAGTTCCATCAGGATACTTTGGTCCAGTTGGGTTATTTGGATCAACTGGTTGACCTGGTTGTCCCGGATTATCTGGCGTAACCGTCTTCATCTTGTGTTTCAAAACAACGGTAAAGGTTGGATTGTCAGTGTTGAAAGTAAAGCCATCAGCAGGGTATCCGTCGGATACCAACTCGTAGCCCTTAGCTTCTAAAGTGGCAATTTCATTTTTGGTTGAGTAACCAGATTTACTACCAAACTTACCAGTTAAGTCATCAGTATGAAGAACGGCATCACCGTTATCTTCGTCAACATAGTTAACTACGGCTTTTTGTTCGTTTGCATTGTACGTAACGGTAACACTTCCGTCAGGTGTGTCAGCTGTGGCAGTTTCAGAACTAACACTAGTCTTATCAGGGGTGTAGCCCGTGATTGCTGGAGAATCAACTTGTCCAAAGACAGCGTTCGTTGAAGTCCAGTTACTGTAAGTTAACTTGCCAGTTACTTCGTCAAAGGTGGCCGTTCTGTTGAAAGTAACGGTTTCTACTTTGTCATCTGCGGCTTTACTACCATCAGCGTAAACGTAGTGAATAGTTCTCGTAATTGACTTGGTTAAGTTATCTTTACTAGTTCCATCAGGATATTTTGGTCCCGTTGGGTTATTTGGATCAATTGGTTCACCTGGGTTTCCTGGGTTGTCAGGGGTAACCGTCTTCATCTTGTGTTTAAAGATAACTTTGAAAGTTGGGTTGTCGGTATTAAATTCGTACCCATTTGGATAACCATCAGTGACTAATTCGTAACCTTGGGCCTCTAAGCTGGCAATTTCGTTCTTTGTACTGTAATCAGACTTAGAACCGAACTTACCGTTTAAATTGTCAGTTTTAATAACCCGGTTACCATCATCTTGGTCAATGTATTGAACGTGAGCCTGTTCATCGTTAGCAGTGTAGGTAACCGTATCAGTCGAGTCGGTTGAGTCGGCAGTAGTAGTTAGAGCACCAACGGTTGCCTTGTCAGGAGTGTATCCTGTAATTTCGGGCGAATCGATTGAATCGAAGACCGCGTTCTTAGTAGTCCAGTCGCCATAACTGATAATCTTGCCAGTAACCTGGTCGAAGGTTGCCGTTCGAGTGTAAGTAACCGTCTCAGTACGATCATCGGAGGCTTTACTACCGTCAGCGTAGACGTAGTGAACCGTTCTTGTAATGTTCTTAGTCAAGTCATTTACACCAGTTCCATCTGGGTACTTTGGTCCAGTTGGGTTATTTGGATCAACTGGTTGACCTGGTTGTCCCGGATTATCTGGCGTAACCGTCTTAGTCTTATGCTTCAAAACAACGGTAAAGGTTGGATTGTCAGTGTTGAAAGTAAA
>NZ_JBWXVC010000034.1:0-258 GCF_059901175.1 Fructilactobacillus sp. X3R5C2 | reverse complement strand
CCATCAACCCGGGCTCGGCGACTGGCACTGTCAGCATCAATGCCCCGGATGATGTTTATACGGGCGGTCAGGACACCATTACCAAGTCGATCACCGGCATTGCTGTCGCTGGCGACAAGGTCTTCGAAAACCTTGTGGCAGGTACCAACTCCGTCAGCACCACGGTAAGTGACGAGCCAAGTGGCCAAGGTGATATTGCCAAGGTCAGTATTACCGGCACCACTTCGCTCACCGAAGGCGAAACTGGCGCTTACACGC
>NZ_JBWXVC010000033.1:0-259 GCF_059901175.1 Fructilactobacillus sp. X3R5C2 | reverse complement strand
GAATACCGTAGCCGCATCACTGCCTGCTGAAGAGAATGAACCATCAGATTGATGTCATCCCATTCTTCTTCCTGTGCGGCTAACAGCAGCATCATTATATTTGCCCCGGCGGAAAAATTACCGCCCTGATTCCCTACAACCAGACCGATGAAGTTGCGCTCGACTTCGTCCAGGGCGTAATTCATCATCTGGACGGTATCCGCTCCCAGTGAATTCATCTTTGAATGAAACTCGAGGCAGGCAACACCGTCTCCTAGAT
>NZ_JBWXVC010000032.1:0-259 GCF_059901175.1 Fructilactobacillus sp. X3R5C2 | reverse complement strand
CCTATAAACAACGCAGGGGATGTGATGTTCCCGCTACCCTGTTCGCGCGCGAGAATATCCTCCTTGATGTCGGGGCTTCCAAATATGCCACCATCGAATAGCGTATCGAGATTGCGGTGTGCGAAAATTTCGCGAAGCTCGGCCTGGTCGCCGCCTGACACGATCAACCAGCGGGTATTCGGAGTTTTATCTCGAAGCTCCCGGAGACCATCGGCTACTGCGCAACTGAGTAGACCGTTTCTAACATGCTTTGCATAAC
>NZ_JBWXVC010000031.1:0-259 GCF_059901175.1 Fructilactobacillus sp. X3R5C2 | reverse complement strand
CAGTTAATCTGATCAAGAATCTCCAGGCCAAGGGCTACGAAGTGGAGATTCGGGGAGTTGTCGCACATCGGTTGGAAAGCGAGCTTGGTGTCGACCGAAGGTTTACTGACAAGCTGGACGACGAAGGCTTCGGCCGCTACGTCCCCGAAGATGTACGCAAACACGTTTACGATGCCCTGCCCGGCAATCTGGACAAGGTCCAGGCCGAGACCGGCATCCAGATTCGGCTCTACGGACGCGAAGGCGCTCAGGTCTACGA
>NZ_JBWXVC010000008.1:0-11005 GCF_059901175.1 Fructilactobacillus sp. X3R5C2 | reverse complement strand
TCGTCTTTTCCTTCAGCAGCATCACCCGTTACACTAGCTTGACTTGGTGTGTAACCAGTAATTTTGGGAGAATTAATAACTGGGTTAGCGTTATCGGCTGGCTTCCAGTCACCCCAAGTAATTGAACCAGTTTTTTCGTTCTTAGTCCCCGTTCTAGTAAATGGAACGGTAACAACTTGATCCTTTGCCATGGTCTTCCCATTAGCATCAACATAGTGAACGGTCACGGTCCCTTTACCACTATTATCAGTTACTGTTGTTAGGGTGTCACTGTAGATAACGGTATGAACATCATCTTTACCTTCAGTGGCATGACCAGTAACCGTTGGCTGATCAGGAGTCATATTAGGAACCTCTGGTGAAGTGATTACTTGATTAGCATTGCCAACTGGTTCCCAGTCGCCCCAAGTGATGTTACCAGTCTCATTATCTCTAGTACCAGTTCTAGTAAATGGAACGCTGACTTGCTTATCTGGTGAAACAGTGTTGCCGTTAGCATCCTTGTAGTGAACGGTAATGGTACCTTGACCACTATTATCAGTCACTTGACTGGTAGCGGGGCCATAAGGGACCTTAGTGTCTGAACCGGGATCCGTAATTGGGTATGGATAGGTCCCATCTGGACCTGGTTTTAATGGTTGACTTGGATCATGGGGGTCCATTGGAATCATGCCAGGAATATTGGGTAATTGAGGTTGTTGTGCTTTAGTAGGATCGTCTGGTTGCGTTTCGTATGGAACATCATGGGATCCGTTGTCAATTGGATTGCCATTGGAATCAACTGGAACTAATTTTCCCAGTTGAGCAACTTGATAATCGATCTTACGAGTTTGTGGAACATAAATTGGGGTAAGAACCACAACTCCATATCCAGGAATATCCCATGAATACTGTTTAGTTGTTGGGTCATAGTTATAACTAGCATCAATATGGTAGGTCGTCTGACCATCACTACCAGGAACGAGGTTTCCGTCTTTATCCGTTAATTGAACACTCATTCCACCATGATCATCAGTTTCAGTATAGGTTACCTCGTAACCTTGTTTCAGATGTGAAACCCACTTAGTCCCAACTACACCAAAACTTGAAATGGTTCCTGTAGCATTTGATGGCTCGGTAGAAATGTAATAAGTGGTGGGAATTTCTGGTGGCATGCCGGTAATATCATATGACTGACCCGCCATTCCAGTGAACTGATGGGTAGCCATGACTTCGCCAGTGTCCTTATTTGTCCACGTAACTGTCGAAGTAACTTTATCTGGAGTATAGGAATTCATAGCTCCAAGATTGGCATCCACTCCGGCTGGGTTATTATAGAACCAGTTTTTTCTGAAAACATACTGTTCAGGATTATCGCCTTCAAATCCCATCGAACTATAGTTATTGCTCCATCTTTTATACTGTATTCCATTAATATAATCGGAGTTATCTACTTCGCCGTCTTGATTAAGAACATAGGTTTTAAGAAGGTTCCCGTCAGCATCAATTTCATTTACATAGACAACTCCGTCACCAGTACGATCAGTTGACCAAACAATCCACTTTACTTTGTTAGTATTGGCAGCATTTTTCACAGTGACAAAACCATACGTAAAGTGATCGGAGTTTGGATCAACCCAAGGAACACCATAAGACTTGTAGTCTGGATCACTAACAGTGATCTTAAATGGTTCAGCAGCAAGATCAGTAGTGGCATTCTTTAGCTGATTCTGGGGATCATTGGTGGCTAAGGCTGCCGCAGTTTGCTTCATGGCTGCTGCTTGATCATCAGTCTTTTGGTTGGCAGCTACCACAGCGTCTTGCTTATTTGCTGTGTTATCACTTGTAGCTGCCTCCTGGTCAGACTTTTGATCAGCTGATGGGTCTTTTAAGGCATCAGCTTCCTTGTTTGCCACATCATCATTTTTAGTGGCATCAGCTTTTTTATCAGAAGACTGGTCCTGTGATACATCATTCTTCTGACTTGAAGCATCGTCACTCTTATTGGCGTCTTGGTCAGTTGCTTGGTCTTTTGCTGAATCGGCCTTTTGATTGGTAGTGTTGTCATTTTTAGTGGCATCAGCATCAGCGTCAGCTTGCTTATCTGATGTGGTGTCATTGTTTTTTGTTATGTTTTGATCAGAGTTTGTTGAATCGGTTTTTTGACTGGTTGCGTCATCACTTTTAGTGGTGCTTTGATCGGTTGTCTGATTTTGTGATGAATCGGTTTGCTTAGCTGAAGTGTCATCATTCTTAGTTGTGTCTTGAGCAGCAGTAACATTTTGGTTACTTGCTGTGTCATCACTCTTGGTGACGTTCTGTTCAGCTGCCGGATCATTGGTAGTCTGATTTTGCGGTACTGTTACTTGCTTATCAGACGAATCACTATTTTGTGAATTCATCTGAGCGTTGCTAGTAACGTCCGCTTTCACATTATGTTGGTTAGACATAAGGATTCCGCCTGAAATCCCGGCTGAAAACATCGTGACTGTAATTGCACTGAACAGCCATCGTTTACCAGCTTTATACATCTTATAATGTGTTTTGCTATCACGATTGAACATATAAGTAAAAACCTGCCCTTCTAATTTCAAATTAATCTATACTTACCGGCTAACTAAGCCTGAAGCAATTATTGCACAAATCGAAATTGAATTGAACACAATTGTATTTTATACAATGTGTGTAAAATACTGTCATAATAAGCTTTTATTTAGTTTAAAGTCATGTGTCTGGTCCCAAATAATACTCATTATGTGTAAATAATCACCAAAAAATGTAATATTTTTGTAACATTAATACTATATATTTAAAAGCAGTAACAAAACTCACTTTCAATCTAAGAAGTAAGTTAAAAAGTACATAAGTACTTTTGTTTCATGGAAATCACAACTAGCACCCACGTAACTAGTAGATCAGCTAATCAAATTAATTCCATTAGAACAAGTATGTGAAACCTTTAAAAAAATTTAATTTGTTATGTACGATCGAGTCCAAAAATAAGAATACTTCTTGTGATGTACATAAAAACTGATTTATAAAGTTTACATCGGTACTCATGCAGGAAACTATAAAGGATATCATATTATAATTGCTATAATACAATTCACATTCAATGGTCGCTTAATGTGTAAAAAGCCTTAATTATCCAAAAGAGTTAAAACAACTCTCGCTAGTGAGTAACTCTCTTAGAATGATTTATATCAAAATTCTGGAGAAAAATATGGCAACCAATGTAACCAAGGACTTAATCGCAAATGAATTTCTAATTCAAGCTAGTCACAAAAGCATCTTTGATATTAACGTGAAATCACTAACAGACTCGGCTGGCGTATCAAGAAAGTCCTTTTATAATAATTTCGAAAGCATTGATGATTTAATCACTTACATTCAAACCACATTATGCAATCAAATTGATGAAGAATTTAATAAGGAAAGCGATCCAGACGACACCTACGTCAATAATTTGATTAATTGCCTACCGGAGCTTGTGTATAAGTATCGCGATCAGATTCGTGTCCTACTCAAACCAAGCCTCAAGGGGATTTTCATGGCTTTTTTACTGAAAAAGTATAAAAGTAACATTATGAACAACTCACCCAACTTTCACGTTAAACAAAAGATTCCCAAAAATATGATTATGAATCTGCAGGCTCAGGCCTTTTTCTTTATTTTGGAGATGTGGATTACCAGTCCAGTCCCAGAAGCACCCCAATCTTTTGAAAAGAAACTTCGCGAATACTTTCAAGACAATTGATATTATCAACTCACGACACAAAAATACCGTGTCGTTATTAGACTAATAACGACACGGTATTTTATTTTGAACTATTTAATTAATTTACCGGACACAATCAACCGTTTGGTTTCACCCGGATTTCCAGAAGCACACGTGACTAGCGTGATTTCTTTTTGGTTGCCATTATCATTAATCACCGAGATGTCATCTTCAGAGACAATCTTTTTACTGGTAACCTTGTAGGTATACTTCTTACTAGGATTGGAAAGGTAGATTTTCTGTCCGACCTTCGCTTTGGATAGCGGCGAAAACAACACGTTTGGGTCCTTCATGTGATGACCCGCCAGGACGTAGTTTTTCTCCCCCATCTTTTCGTCCATCTTCATCGTCCCGGCTCCAATCGTTAAATCATCGTCGTTTAGCCCCTTAAAGATGGGTAAATCAATGTTTAAGTCTGGAATCTTGATGCGGCCAATTGCGGGCGACTGCTTGGCCTTTTGACTCTTCATAATGGCGTTCTCGTCGACCGCCTTCACGTTACTAAAATCATAATCGCCCTTACGTTGATTTCCACGCTTAGCCTCCTGCTTGGTGATACTGTTAGCCTTCTGTCCGCCTTGGTATCCAACCCACCATGAAGTAATCTGAGAATTAAAGACCAGACCAAGCCCGACAACGACCAGGACCACAATTAGAAGGTTCCAAAAAAATTTTTTCATTTTCCTACCGCCATTTCGTAAACGTACTCCTCTACTACATACGCTTATTCTACCTTATTTCTATTTAAAATCTAAAGTTTCGAACTGGCTTTGATAATTCTTATAATATTCTCGGTGGTACGTTCGATGTTTTCGGGTCCCCTTTTAAGGGCCTCTTCCATTGACGTCACTCCGTCTAAGATGTCAATCACCGACGACACTCCAGCATCGTACAGATCACTAATTCCTTCACCGATGTGACCCGTCTCAACGAAGACCGGTTTATGGTATTTCTTGGCCAACTTGGCGACTCCAAAGGGCACCTTACCGAACTTGGTCTGAGCGTCAATACTGCCCTCACCAGTGAAAACGCAGTCGGCATGCTTAATCTTTTCTTCTAGTCCGACCGTCTGTTCCACAATCTCAATGCCGGGACGCAACTTGGCCTTTAAAAAGACCATCAGTCCGGCACCAACACCACCAGCGGCACCGCTGCCAGGAACGCTTGTAACGTCCATCCCTAATTTATCGTTAATCACGTGCGCATAACTTCTTAAATTATTGTCCAGTTGCACGACCTGACTGGAATTGGCACCTTTTTGCGGACCAAACACCGGCGCCGCTCCGTTCTTTCCAACCAGTGGGTTAGTTACGTCCGAAGCAACCACGAATTCGGTCTCGGCGATCCGATGATCGAGTCCCGCCACCGAAATGTCGGAGATGCGACCGATTGAGGATCCGTTTGGAATAATGACCTTTCCGTTTTCGTCCATGAACTTGACGCCAAGGGCCGTTGCCATCCCGGTTCCACCGTCAACAGTCGCACTGCCACCGATTCCGATGATGATTTTTTGGGCGCCAAAATCCAAGGCAGCTCTAATCAACTCACCAGTCCCAAGCGTGGTTGTGACCATTGGATTACGACGGTTTTCAGGAATTAACTCCAGTCCACTGGCCTTCGCCATCTCGATGACCGCGGTCTTGCCGTCACCGAGCATTCCAAAGAATGAATCCACCTTCTGACCAGGAATCGGACCATCAACCGTGACGTCAATCTTCCTTCCATGAGTGGCGTCAACCAGCGTGTCAACGGTCCCTTCGCCACCATCAGCCATCGGAACTTTATCAATGTGGGACGACGGATCAACGTTGATAATGCCCGCCGCCATTGCGCCTGCCACTTGTTTGGCTGACATACTGTCCTTAAATGAATCTGGCGCTAAAACAAACCGTAAACTCATGCTCTTCCTCCTTTCGAATCTGTTCATCCATTAAACCGATTATAACGCACAAAAAAAGCACTTCATATATAATGAAGCGCTTTTCTAAGCTCATAATTTACTTGGTAGCTGGGACTACCGGTGCCTGATAGATCGGGTATTTCTTAATTTCCACGTAACGGGCACAAACCGGTGTGCTGTACAAGTTCACGCCGTCCTTTTGAAACATCTCGAGTTTGGCAATCCGGTCCATGGCGTTCTTGACCACTTCTTCACCCAGAGTGCTTGAAGCGTAGCTCAACTTAATGGTTTTAACCTTGTTTTGATCTGATTTAAAAACTAATTCTAAATTTCTCATGTTCATCCTCCTAATTATTCAGCATCCAAAGTATCAGTGGAACTCAACGTTGCCTTTTTAAATGAGTCACCGGATAATTCCGCTAAAATCACACCGAACTGCTTGATTTGGTCCTCTGAAACGTTTTGCACCAGGTTGTTAAAGGTGTGTTTGGCGTCAGCGTGACCCTCTCCTGCAAGTGTGTATGTTGCACTAGTCTTCATCCAATTTCTTTTCATTTTTTTCATCCTCTTCAGTTTATTTTGTTAAGGCAGTTGGCCAACCCCTTACACCTACTAGAAACGAATCAACTAGTCAATGTGTTACCTAGATTGACTTTTTTGATAATGTGCCTGCGCCACTGGTAGAGGGTCTTCCGTGAAACGTGAAGTTCTTTCGCAATTGCCGTCATCGACTGGCCGCGATACCGTCGTATCACCAGCTGGCGCTCCCTTTCGTTCAATCGGTTCAGGACTTCTTCAAACATGATGCGCGTTTCGACATCTTCGCCGCCATCGGAAATAACATCCAGGTCGGTACTATTTTCAACGTCAATTCTGGAGCTCTGCCTAGTTTCCTTCTTTAATAAATCCAAGATGTGCCAGTAAACTCCCTGATAGATAAAGTTTAACCGACTTTTTTCGTCGGTCGGATCACCCGGATAGCGCTGATACGCACTCACAAATGCCAGTCGTCCTTCTGACACCAAGTCTTGATATTGGTCGTGAAATGGTCTGATTCCTAAACGCTTCAGTACGCCAAAAATCACAACCTCGTGGTCGCCTGCCATTAAGAAACGAAACGCTGCTTGCTCGTTATTCATAAAATTGAATCTCCCTATAGTAGTTTGATCCAAAGGCCTTTGTATCAGGAACTAGCATAAGGTGGGATGAGAATCAGCGCCATCCCGGCAAATGGCGGAATTTTGCCGTCAAAAAAGACGCTAGCTAGGCTAACGTCAAGACATCAAATTTAAAGGTGGAATCCATTTTCCAACTCATAGAGATTAATTTAAAAAAGAGCCATTAATAACTGGCAGAACGCTGCCAAAATCAGCGCTAGTAAAATCGCAAAACTACTCTTGACGGAAAGAATGAACGTCCGTTTTTTGTCCTGAACATGGACAAACTTACGCACATGCTGATAAATTACAGGAATCGTGAACAATACCAGTAACGTACTAACCGGAAGTAGCCGCAACCAGACGGTTACAATCACCATGACATAGGTCACAACATAATTACCAGTAAAAACCACTAACGACCACTTTTTCCCGATGAAAGATGCTAGGGTATGACGGTTTAACTGGATGTCTTCTTTTACGTCACAGAGGTTATTGGCAAGCATGATACTAGCAAGCGGAAACAGAGCGAGTGTGGACACCAAAAGGCCATTTAAAAACAGTTGCCAACTAAATTGTGATACCGGCACGTTTACCATGATGACGGTGTAAGTAATCCCCACTCCCATCGTTAGCGAACATGCCATTTCACCAAAGGGCGTGTGAGAGATGGGCAGTGGTCCGCTAGCATACAAATAACTAATAATAAAGCCAATTACACCAATCACTAGTAACCACATCGTAAAATAAATGCCCAAGATGGCCGTTAGAAACGCAAAGAGCATGGTCGTAATCACTGCCGCCTTAAATGAAATCTTGTTGACCCCTAGTGAATTAGTCTGCTCCCGAAACTTCTTGGCTGCTTTTTTCGAAGTCTTAAAGGCGGAGTGATAATCAGCCAGATTATCCAACGAGTTGGCCATCAACTGGATTAAAAGACACGCTAGTAACAAAATAATAGAATTAAAAACGTCGACTTCCCCGTAATCATAGCTGACAAACATTAATCCCAATAAAAAGGGAATCACGGTTGACACAAGTGAACTCGGTTCCGTTAGGGCAATTAATTTATGAATATTCATTTTAACCTCCGGCTGGATTCGTTAAAGAATCCCGCAAAAATTAATTGATTAAGAAAAGATGTAACATAGTGAATTTAGTAACAAATATTAACTATTTAATAAAAATAGCTTTTGCTTTGCCAAATCATCTTTTCTAATAAATACTATTATAATAGCACTTTGTAACCATATTTACATAAAACATTTCAGCTCCACTTCATGTTAATTTATAAACAATATGTTAGACTTTCACGGTCTAATCCTGCTATATTGAGTGGCACAGAAAGGAGGAATACCATGAAGCTAAACGAGCTAAGAGACGCCCAGTACGTGATCGATCTCGTCTTGATGTATCAGGATGCCTATATCAAGAAACAACAAAAAGAAAGCCTGTACTCATCGCTACCAGTATGCGAACTTAACGATCATGAAATCATCCGCTTAAATCCATACAACGTCACCCCAAACTTTAAAGACAAACGCTCAATTTGGGACTTTGTGCCAAATCACAGTCAACTAAACAAAACTGATGATAACTTCCAGGTCCAAACCGACCAAGTCAAAGACCGTGATGAGGCCAACCGACTAGGATTTATCCGCAACCAATTCTTCAAACAGAAGTGTTACAACGGGGTCAACACCATCGGTGACGAATTCTCAGGAAACATTACCACTGTCTCAGACGACGAGAGCCAGTTCCACGACCTAATCGACAACCCAATCATGTTAGTAGAGTATGCGCTCAGTTTTATCTCCGCGCTTAATCTTTCCAAACTTGAAAACGCCATTGACGACAACGTTGCCTATCACGTCGAACACTACGATTTAGGTCAGGTCTTTAACTTTGAGATTTTTGCCGATGACGACGATTTTAAAATCATTAGTTTTCAATAATTTAATTTTGTAATCACAATTTAATTTCCAGAGACTAGCGCCTACAGACGGGCACTAGTCTTTTTCTTACGGTTCATAGTACCTCATTATGAACTAAAAGTACGTTTAATTTTCTTTTAAAATAATGTATTATTTTTACATATGATCTCAATTAATAATTGGTTCCTGTTAGTATCTTAGATGAATAAATTATTGCGGAGTCTGGTAACTTTTAACAACGGGAGTTCGATTCTTCCCTCTGCACTTAACTACTTATTATGTTTAAATTTTAAAAGTTTAATTACGATCTTTAATATATATGATTTGTACATTCCTCTGGCGGGGCTTTTATAAATAGAAATCATACATAGGTAGTTAATTCCAAAGAGAACTAATCGGAAAGGGACCTTTGATTAATACTTACTTATTAATCAAACCAATTTTCTTATTTTTTCTCTTACCTTAGTCATGGTAGGTCAGCGATGGCTTCGATAATCTGGGTTCGATTCCCAGACTGACCATATTTAACAAAACAATTATCTTAAAAGGAGTATAC
This sequence comes from Fructilactobacillus sp. X3R5C2, assembly GCF_059901175.1. NCBI lineage: Bacteria > Bacillati > Bacillota > Bacilli > Lactobacillales > Lactobacillaceae > Fructilactobacillus > Fructilactobacillus sp. X3R5C2. Next base: position 1,701 of record NZ_JBWXVC010000008.1, on the reverse strand, counting down.
TTAGAATGTTCTAAAAATTTAGGAGTAGGACCTTGCGCGTTAAGTGTCGGCGGAACGGAATGTGAACGCTGAACGAAAAACTAACAGTTTGCGGTGCTTGGTCCGCATTCGCCACTTTAATTTATGCCAATTTTGGTGGCAGCTCCACTAAGGAGATGTCAGTATGAAGAAAGAATTAGAACATTGGGGGATGCTCCCCCTAAGCACCAAGGGATTAACCTATCTAGCGGTTTTGATGGCCATCAAGATTGTACTAGGTAAGATTCAGTTTCAGACTAGTTATCTGGAGATTGGATTTGGCTTTATTGCCGCTGTATTTATCGCATGGTGGTTTGGCCCGTTCTGGGCCTCCATCTCGGCAGTGATTTTAGATATTCTGCAATCATTTATTAATGGGTACGGCTTTTTCATTGGTTACACTTTTACCGCCGTGTTAGCCGCCCTGATATATAGTTTTGCTTTTTATCACCACCAAAAAATTGGTTGGGTGCGCTTGACGATCACGATGGTAATTATCACGTTAGTGATTAACGTCTTTTTCAACACCCTTTGGATCTCAATCATGTCCAACACCTCGTTTTTCTATTACCTGCCAATCCGGATTGTCAAAAACATCATCGCAACCCCGATTCAGATCGTAATCCTGTACGTGTTAATGAATAATAGAGTCATTCAGCATATGAAACCAAACGTTTTTAAAAGTAAATAATTATAAAAGGTCCTTGAAGTTAAAAACTTCAGGGACCCTTTTTTAGTCTTCTTACATACACAAAAAGCGACCAAATTCATTTCGAATTTGATCGCTTAATGTTAACAGATACTAAAATCTTTTTTATTTATGGTTTTAACATCTAGTTAAATTGCTTATTGGTTCTTCTTGCGTCTCTTAAGTCCGTTAAGAATTCCCCAAAGTCCAACCATTGCGAGTTCAATAACACCTGCAGCAGTTACTAGGTCATTGTTACTTTGTCCGGTTTGAGGTAATTTGTCTGCTTTATTATTCTTCTTCGCAGTATTTTCACCCTTGTTACCGTGATTATTAGTAGCATTACCGTTGTCTTCTGAGGTATTCGTTGAATGGTTGTCACTCATCGAAGTGCTGGTTGAACCGTTAGTGTTTATAGACAGACTATCGCTCGTCGATTGAGAACCACTTAATGAGGAACTTGCACTGGTACTTGCCGAGTTGACATCACTCATCGAAGTGCTAGTTGATTCACTGGCACTCGTGCTTGCCGAATGATTTGTACTCATTGAAGTGCTCATCGAGCCACTAGCGCTTGTCGATAAGCTATCGCTGGTGGATTGACTGCTACTCAATGAAGCACTGGCACTCGTACTTGCGGAATGATTGTCATTCATTGAAGTACTGATTGAACCACTCGTGCTGGTACTTAGTGAGTCACTTGCACTAGTAGAAATACTATCACTAGTACTGGTTGAGCCACTTACACTTGTGGAATTGCTTAAGCTACCACTTGTGGAAGCACTGCCACTTACCGAAGAACTAGCACTCGTACTTGTAGAATGGTTGTCGCTCATTGAAGTACTCATCGAACCACTGGCACTAGTGGATAAGCTATCACTGGTAGATTGACTGCCGCTTACTGATGAACTAGCACTGGTACTTTCGGAATGATTTGTGCTCATCGAAGTACTAGTTGAACCACTCGCACTGGTTGATAGGCTGTCGCTTGTCGA
>NZ_JBWXVC010000030.1:0-262 GCF_059901175.1 Fructilactobacillus sp. X3R5C2 | reverse complement strand
AAATAATTGTGAAAAAATTCTTTGGATGTTTTATTATGTTAAGCCTTCTTTGTATATGTCTCTTTCCAACAAGTGGTCATTCATCAAGTAAAACCTTTTACATAGGTTCTGTTAAAGTGGACAATACAAAAGTTTTTAGTTCTCCTAAATTAGGTTCTACTCTATTAAAGACCTTAAAAAAGGGCGAGGCGTTTCCCATCATTTCTTCTTCCGTTGGGGATTCCGCAGGGCCTATCATTCATAAAGTAAAGACTGGAAACAC
>NZ_JBWXVC010000007.1:0-20537 GCF_059901175.1 Fructilactobacillus sp. X3R5C2 | reverse complement strand
TGATTTGTGCTCATCGAAGTACTAGTTGAACCACTCGCACTGGTTGATAGGCTGTCGCTTGTCGATTGACTACCACTTACCGAAGCGCTGGCGCTCGTACTTGCCGAGTTGTTTTCACTCATCGAAGTACTCATCGAACCACTTGCACTGGTTGATAAGCTATCACTAGTGGATTGAGAACCGCTCATTGAGGCGCTGGCACTCGTACTTTCGGAATGATTTGTGCTCATCGAAGTACTAGTTGAACCACTCGCACTGGTTGATAGGCTGTCGCTTGTCGATTGACTACCACTCATTGAGGCGCTGGCACTCGTACTTTCGGAGTGATTTGTGCTCATTGAAGTACTAGTTGAGCCGCTGGCACTTGTTGATAAGCTATCACTCGTCGATTGAGAACCGCTCATTGACGCACTGGCACTCGTACTTTCGGAGTGATTTGTACTCATTGAAGTACTCATCGAACCACTCGCACTCGTTGATAAGCTGTCGCTAGTGGATTGAGAACCACTTACTGAAGAACTAGCACTGGTACTTTCGGAATGATTTGTGCTCATCGAAGTACTAGTTGAAGTGCTGGCACTTGTTGATAGGCTATCGCTAGTTGATCCACTTGTACTCATGGAGTTTCTCAGGCTATCACTGGTAGATTCACTGCCACTTACTGAGGAACTGTTACTGGTACTAATTGATTCACTGTCACTAGTACTCAATGAGGCACTATCACTAGTACTTACAGAAGCGCTAATACTATTGCTAGTGGAGATACTTTGACTATTGCTGATACTCAATGATGTGCTGGCGCTATCGCTAGTTGAAATACTCTGACTGTCACTGGTACTCAATGATGCGCTGCTGCTGTCGCTAGTTGAAACGCTTTGACTGTCACTCGTACTCAATGAAGCACTATCACTATTGCTAGTTGAAATGCTTTGACTATCACTAGTACTCAATGAGGCACTGCCACTATTGCTAGTAGAGATACTTTGACTACCGCTTGTACTCAACGAAGCACTATCGCTGTTACTTGTAGAGATACTTTGACTATCGCTCGTACTTGTCGAAGCACTATCACTATTGCTAGTGGAGATACTCTGACTGTCACTGGTACTCAATGATGCGCTGTTGCTGTCGCTAGTTGAAACGCTTTGACTGTCGCTCGTACTCAACGATGCGCTGTCGCTATCACTAGTTGAAACGCTTTGACTATTGCTAGTACTTACTGAGGCACTACCACTATTGCTTGTGGAGATACTTTGACTATCACTCGTACTCAATGATGCACTACCACTATTGCTCGTGGAGATGCTTTGACTGTCACTTGTACTCAATGATGCACTATTGATAGTAGAAATGCTATTACTCATTGAAGTACTAGTAGATTCACTGCCACTCAACGAAGTACTACCACTCTGACTAGTAGAGTCGCTTAAACTGTCGCTAGTGCTTAGTGAAGCACTAGTACTCATGGAGTTTCTCAGGCTATCACTGGTAGATGAACTACCACTTACTGAGGAACTATTGCTAGTAGAAGTACTTTGACTGTCGCTTGTACTCAACGATGCACTATCACTATCGCTAGTGGAAATACTCTGACTGTCACTCGTACTCAACGAAGCGCTAGTACTGTTGCTAGTTGAAACGCTCTGACTACCGCTAGTACTTACTGAAGCGCTGTCGCTAATACTATTTGAAGTACTGTTGCTCATTGACGTACTAGTAGATTCACTGTCACTCAATGAAGTAGAGTTACTCTTGCTAATAGAGTTACTTAAGCTATCACTCATACTCAACGAAGCGCTTGTACTCATCGAGTTTCTCAGGCTATCACTGGTAGACTCACTACCACTTACTGAGGAACTGTTACTGGTACTAATTGATTCACTGTCGCTAGTACTTACAGAAGCACTATCACTGTTGCTAGTTGAAATGCTTTGACTATCACTAGTACTCAATGAGGCACTGCCACTATTGCTAGTAGAGATACTTTGACTTCCACTAGTACTTAATGATGCACTACCACTGTTGCTAGTAGAGATGCTTTGACTGTCACTAGTACTTACAGAAGCACTGGTACTATCACTTGTACTCAACGATGCACTATCACTATCGCTAGTGGAAATACTCTGACTGTCACTAGTACTTACAGAAGCACTGTCGCTATTGCTTGTGGAGATGCTTTGGCTGTCACTAGTACTTACAGAAGCACTGCCACTATTGCTTGTGGAGATGCTTTGGCTGTCACTAGTACTCAATGAAGCACTACCACTGTTGCTAGTGGAGACGCTTTGGCTATCACTGGTACTCAATGATGTGCTGTTGCTGTCGCTAGTTGAAACGCTTTGACTGTCGCTTGTACTCAATGATGTGCTGGCGCTATCGCTAGTGGAAATACTCTGACTGTCACTTGTACTTACAGATGCGCTATTACTATTGCTAGTAGAGATACTCTGGCTATCACTAGTACTCAATGATGCACTGTCGCTATTGCTTGTGGAGATGCTTTGGCTGTCACTAGTACTTACAGAAGCACTGTCGCTATTGCTAGTGGAAATGTTTTGGCTGTCACTAGTACTCAATGAAGCACTATCACTGTTACTTGTTGAAACGCTTTGACTGCCACTGGTACTCAATGAGGTACTATCACTCATAGAGTTTCTCAGGCTATCACTGGTAGAAGTACTACCACTTACTGAGGAACTATCACTAGTACTTAGTGAATCGCTCTTAGTCGAGTTGCTTTCACTCATTGAGGTGCTAGTTGACTCACTGCCACTTAATGAAGTGCTGTTACTCTTACTAGTTGAGTCACTCAAGCTATCACTAGTACTTACGGAATCACTATCGCTAATTGAATTTTTATCGCTGGTAGATTGACTGTCGCTCATTGAAGTACTTATTGATCCACTGTTACTTAGTGAAATACTACTACTCTTGCTTGTAGATTGACTTAAACTATCACTGGTACTTACTGATTCACTCTTGGTTGAGTTACTTTCACTAATTGAGGTGCTAGTTGATCCACTGTCACTTAATGAAGTGCTGCCGCTCTTGCTTGTTGAGTTACTCAAGCTATCACTTGTGCTAATGGAGTCGCTCTTAGTCGACTCACTTTCACTCACTGAAGTACTAGTAGATTCACTGCCACTCAATGAAGTACTGCCACTCTTGCTTGTGGATTCGCTTAGGCTGTCACTAGTACTTACGGAATCACTCTTGCTCATTGAAGTACTAGTTGATTCACTGTCACTTAAGGAAGTGCTGCCACTCTTACTTGTTGAGTTACTCAAACTATCACTAGTGCTGATGGAGTCACTCTTGGTGGAGTTACTTTCGCTCACTGAAGTACTAGTTGATTCACTATCACTTAATGAAGTGCTGCCACTCTTGCTAGTTGAAGTGCTCTGGCTGTCGCTAGTACTTAATGAGTCACTCTTGCTTGTGGATGTGCTTAAACTGTCACTAGTACTTACAGATCCACTCTTACTAGTTGATTCGCTTAAGCTATCACTGGTGCTTAATGAGTCACTCTTGGTTGAGTTGCTTTCACTCATCGAAGTACTTGTTGATTCACTGTCGCTTAACGAAGTACTTGTTGATTCACTGTCGCTTAACGAAGTACTGCCGCTCGTACTTGTAGAATTACTTAGGCTGTCACTAGTACTTACGGAATCACTCTCGCTCATTGAAGTGCTAGTAGATTCACTGCCACTCAATGAAGTACTGCCACTCTTGCTTGTGGATTCGCTTAGGCTGTCGCTAGTGCTCAATGAAACAGAATCGCTCTTGCTAGTGGATTCACTTAAACTATCACTTGTGGAAGTACTTTGACTGCCACTTGTACTCATCGAGTTTTTCAGGCTATCACTGGTTGATTCACTGCCACTAGTACTCAATGAAGCACTCTCACTATCGCTTGTTGAAATGCTTTGGCTATCACTGGTACTTAACGAATCACTCTTACTTGTGGAGTTTTCATCGCTAGTACTAGTCGATTCACTATCACTCAATGAAACAGAGTCGCTCTTACTTGTAGATTCACTCAAACTATCACTAGTACTTATGGAGTCACTCTTAGTAGAATCGCTTTCGCTCATTGAGGTGCTAGTTGACTCACTGCCGCTTAATGAGGTACTGCCACTCTTGCTTGTAGAAGCACTCAAGCTATCGCTCGTGCTTAATGAATCGCTCTTAGTTGAGTTGCTTTCGCTCACTGAAGTACTAGTGGATTCACTATCACTTAATGAAGTACTACCACTCTGACTAGTAGAGTCGCTTAAACTGTCGCTAGTGCTTAGTGAAGCACTAGTACTCATGGAGTTTCTCAGGCTATCACTGGTAGATGAACTACCACTTACTGAGGAACTATTGCTAGTAGAAGTACTCTGACTATCACTGGTACTCAGTGAGTCACTCTTAGTTGAGTTGCTTTCGCTCACTGAAGTACTAGTGGATTCACTATCACTTAATGAAGTACTGCCGCTCTGACTAGTAGAAGTGCTCTGGCTGTCACTAGTACTTACAGAGTCACTCTTGCTAGTCGAGTTTTCATCGCTAGTACTAGTTGATTCACTATCACTCAATGAAACAGAGTCGCTCTTACTTGTAGATTCACTCAAACTATCACTATTGCTTATAGAGTCACTCTTAGTAGAATCGCTTTCACTCATTGAGGTACTGGTTGATTCGCTACCACTTAGTGAAGCAGAGTCACTCTTGCTGGTTGATTCACTATTACTCAATGAAACAGAATCACTCTTACTTGTCGAGTTACTTAAGCTTTCACTCGTGCTTAATGAGTCACTCTTGGTTGAGTCGCTTTCACTCATTGAAGTGCTGGCGGATTCGCTGTTACTCAATGAAGTACTACCGCTCTTACTTGTTGATTCACTCAAGCTATTGCTTGTACTTATAGATTCACTCTTGCTGGTAGACTCACTCAAGCTATCACTTGTACTTACAGATTCACTCTTACTAGTTGAATTGCTTAGGCTGTCGCTGATACTTACAGAATCGCTGCCACTCTTACTGGTAGAGTTGCTCAAACTGTCAATTGTTGAGTCGCTTTCACTTACTGAAGTACTGTCACTTTTACTAGTAGAATCACTTAAACTGTCACTGTTACTAGCAACCTTACTCAAGCTATCACTAGTTGAGTCGCTCAAACTATCTACTTGACTTGTAGAAGCGCTTTCACTTTCACTGTGACTATCAATTGTACTGGTTGATTGACTATTAGAAGTACTTTGACTATCACTCGTAGCTGTGTTACCAGATCCAAATTGAAGGTAATTTGGCTGATTTTGACCGTTTAGTATGGCCTCAATTCTTTCTTCTTCGTTAAAATTAACATTGTATAGTACAACTTTTCCAATTTTACCGTCCGTACCAATTTCGAAGTTCAAATAACTCGTTGGGTCTGGGAAAGATTCATTCCCAATTATCATTGATACATTTTTAACACTAAAGACAGTCCGATTGCTTGCAATTAAACTCTGTGCATTACTTTGAGTTAAATCAAATACAACGTTTTCAGGATCGGTAATGGTAATCGTGCCGGCAGATCCGCCATTATTTACTAGAATAACTGGTTGGCTCCCCGTTGCCTTCAATGACATCTTTCCGGTATCTTCAACGGTGATGTATCCACCATTATTTAAGTAAATTAAACTTTGTGAATAACTAGTCGTCTTTCCAGATTGATTGTAGGTAACGTTAAGATTACCGCCACTGTTAACCAAGACACTAGAAGAATTGCCAAGGTAAATCAAACCTGGTTGAGAAGAATTTCCAGGATTAATATTTCCATTAGCAATAATATTCATGGAGCCATTAACAGTAATGGCGGTATTACCAAAGGAATAGATGGCTCCGGCCAGGGAACTAGTTGTACTGCTATTATTATTATTCAAAATAATATTTAAAGTAGCACCTGTTTCAACATTAATATTGCCACCCTTGGTGGTAATCCCATAAACAGTACCGTTTCTACTGTTTTCATTAGAACCACCATTATTGTTAGGAATTAGGGTAACGGTAGCACCATGTTCTAACGTAACGTCGCCATTAACGTTGCCACCCTTACTTAATTCGATAACATTATCACTGTAACTAGTCCCAGTGAAATTGGAGTTAGCGCCAAAGGTAATTGAACCGGCTTCAATTACTTGTTGACTGCCAGATTCAGTTTGAATTGGTTTACTAGAAAACTTATTCGTGTAGGAAGGAACTGACTGTGCGGTAACGTTACCGTAGATCGTAACGTCAGTAGGTCCACCAGAACCATTTCTTCCGTAAATAAACTGAGCACCAGTGTAATTGACATTATTAATGATATATGACGTTGATTGACTCATAAAGCCATAAAAACATTGACCATAAATGTCTAAATTGTCATATTCAACGGTCGTATTATTAACTAGGCCACTCCAGTTGTTAAAGGTGTAACCCCTTAGATCAATCGTGTAATGGTGCCCTGCGGCTGAACCAATCTTTAAATTCCGTGGGTTTTTAACGTCATTAATAACTTCTTGTCCACTATTAAAGTTCTTTAAATCAGCAAAGTTAATGTCATCATCAATGATGATGTTATTAGCGGTTCCGTTCACGATTTCATCGTATAATTGGTCCGCAGTTGCCACATGAACCGTTGAAGTATCTTGTTGAGATGCTAGTACCACGTTCGGATTAGCGACTGGTTGCTTTTCATTGGTTGAATTTTGGGCACTAGTAGATTGTTGCTCATTTTGACTAGTTAAAGCACTGTTGCTTTCTGACGTTGATGTCGAAACGTTTTGGCTAGTCGATTCACTGTTGTTAGCCAAGACGTTTTCACTGTCAGACAGAACGTTATCAGCCAAAGTTGAAGTACTGTTAGCATCGCTATTCTTATTGCCACTTAAGTCCTTAATGTTAATGGACATGTTGTTGTTTTCACCAATGGTACTTAGGGCTGCCAAAGTACTATTATTAGGTGTCAAACCGTTGGCTAAACCAACACTAATGACTTGGTTTTGTGAATCAACGGTAACGGTAGCGTCGTTTGGCACAACGGCCTTAACTTGGTTATAAACATCTTGGTTAGTTGTCTCACTTGCTTTAGCGGAATCGTTTATCCCACTAATGCTACTGCTGTCACTGTTAAGCTGGGAAGCAGACGTGATCGACTGACTGTTGTCTAAGGCCTTGGTAATAGTGGACTCACTATTAAGCTGTGAACCTGATTGTAATACTGATGGCTTAACTTGATCACTAATCGTTTGACTAGCAGCTGAAGTCGAATCAACTGAGCTAGTAGAATCTGTCGTCTTACCATTCGTATCAGCCTTAATGGCCTCACTGTCAGAGTTAGGCACAGCCTTAGTCGTGTTAGAATTTTGTTCGGATTGATTCTCAGTCTTAGTCTGATTACTCTTAGCCTGACTATTGGCCGTCGTCGAACCAGAATCGGAACTAACCTTGTTTTCACTAGTGGAATTAGCAGCGGCCATGGAAGCTGACGTAGACGTTGACAAAGCTTCACTCATACTAGTGGAGATTTGGTCAATCTTAGCTTGCGAATCCACCTGACTTCCGGCTGCAGAAGACGTGGTCTGCGAAGTTGATGAAATTGTTGCGGAGTTTTTATTCGGTAAAACATCCGCATCCTTATTTTCTTTACTAGTATTATTGCCACTTGTTGAAACTGAATTAGCTGAAACAGAAGCAATTCCAATGTTAGCACCCAGTAATCCACCAATTAGTGAAATTCCGGCAACCATCCATTGTTTACCAGCTTTATACATTTTGTAATGCGTTCTAGCATCATCTCTTAATGCTAGACGAATGTTTTGCTTTTTATTTCCTTTCCCTCTCATAAGATCTTTCCCCCTTAAATTTGTGAATAATCTAAATTGAGATGGTCTTACTATATATCCAAATGAAATTATTTAGCCCATATTCCCAATAATGGGACGATTTTTTCACTAAATAATCAAATTTTATTTAAATAAACAAAAACAGCTGAATTTACCGTCAATCCAGTTGTTTTCGTCTCACTTAATATTCACTTTTAATAAACTTTTGGATTCCCTTCCAATAGTCATTTTCATAATTAAAAACGGACTTACTTTGTAAAATTTCTTGTGAAAATTCTGGACAAGTAACCTGATTGGTTATTAAACTATAAGTTTGCTCATAACAGTTATACAGATGACCATCCATGGAACTAGATCCACTTGTATTAATTGCTTGATAAACCTGCTTTAAAAATTTAATTGCTTGATCTGATTGTCGGTTAAGGCAAAAGTTAATCACAAAATCAATCGCAAAGCCCCAGTAAACGTATATTCGGTCTAAATCAGTGCTCTTTAATCCGCTTAAGACCTTCTGTAATACCAGAAAGTCACCATCAATTTTTTTCTTTGGAAATAGGGAGCGCCTCAAATTCAGGTCCAAAACGTTTAAATAAATATCAAAATCAGTTAGGTCATCACAATCTTTAAAGTACTTCTCGTTACTCTTAAAGAACGTGGACACATCAGGCTTTTGCCGCTCGGCAATTTGACTGATGATCTTAGTGTACGTATAGACCTTAAAAAAGGGCGATGCTAGCTGTAACCGGTACTTATCGAGACTATTTAAAATCACTTGAAGTTTACTAGGACTGTAGTCATAAGTATCATAAAAAGAAGCGAGGGCCAGTGTATCGATTAATTCATCCGTTGATGGAGTTAATAATGCCAGAAATTCTTCGTCAGAAATTCCCAATAATTTTTTAATTCCAAAAATATATTCAAATGGGATATCAATCTCATAATTAATCCAACGATAGTAACGTGAAGTACTTAAACCCACTCGATCTAAAAATGAACTTATTTTCACTTTATGTTGCTGAATCAATTCAGCAATTTTCCCCCGGTCCATACTAACGGCAGCAACACTATTTTGTGGAATTTCTTTATTTCGACAATGCAGATCGACATAATATGCGACTCCTAATGAAGGAAGATTCATTTTTATTACCCCGCTAAAGCTATAAAACTATAGACCAGACTAAGGATCACCACGAATACCATAATCACTGAAACAATAATCATAATTACTTTCCCGGTACTTTTAGTATCCGAAGCATCAACAACGTATTTTTTCTCTTCATCAAACCGTAACCTAATATCCTGCTGTAACTCTTTCAATTTAATTTTTGGCATTTTATCACCTGCTTTAAAAACTAATCCACTACTACTTTTTTCGTCGGAACACCTTTTTCCTTTAATTCCTGTAAGAATTTCTTATTCATATGCACGTCTTGGATATAGGAAATTTCATCCGTCAGAATATCCAACAAATTTTGCTTAACGTTGCCGTCATCATTAAGGGGCGATTCGTCCAAATAGAGGGTGTTATGCGATTTCGATTGCGATAACGCCCACAATTCCACTCCCATGTAACTAATGCCGACTGAATCCTTCGACGTTAAGTATTTTCCAATCGTATCGGCATAAAATTCATCCAAATTTCTAAACTGTTTTTGGGTCTTTAAAGAACCAAAATCCTCAATGGTCACCCAATTTAGCTGCTTTTTGTAAAAATAGAAACACAACGCTGGGACGCCGGCATCATTATAAAAATCGATCCGTTGGGGCTGTCCTTTGGTGTAGATGATGTTGCTGAACTTCTTGCCGTCACTGGCGAATTCTTCGATGTAGTCTAATTCGTCGTTTGGGAAAACATAATCAACCTCTTTGACGTGACGGCGCGTGTTCGGCCACAAAATGACGTGTCCAATCGGATTACCATTTACGATGATATTAATCGTGAAATCAGCGTTCATATAAATCTCGGCTCCGTCAACCGTGGGCACCCGATTGAAAAACAAAAACGCTTTGGGATCCATATCTAAGGTTCGACCAGTAATATAATCGACAACGTTAAAACCACTGATCTGATTTGTTAGTAGGGAATCACGAAAATTAGAGGCTGGCGCTAGCGTAATCACCTGGCCCTTCCTCTTTTGAATTCGGTCTCGTTGGTGTTGCCAAACTGGATTTTGGTCGTTTATTTTATTGGTTAGTTCGTAATGCATCAACAAACTCCTTCCATTTATTCGCAATGACATGATTTTGAAAGGGAGCCATCGAACTGACGGTGGCCCTTTGGACTTTTCCATAATCAGACTTTAACAACCGGTTAATTCCTTTTGCCAAACTATTCACATCAAAATCGACGTTCTTATCGCCCCGTTTGAAATCTTGTAAAAATCCATTGACCCCATCTTTTATCATTTCCATCGCGCCAAAACGGGCTTTGTAGGCAATTACTGGTAATCCGGCACTTAACGCTTCCACCGTGGTCAAGCCAAATCCTTCTGAAAACGATGCTGAGACAAAGGCATCATATTTGGGATAAATATCATCTAAATGATGGGACAACCCCTTTAATTTAATGTAGTCTTCCGCATTTTCTTTCTTGATGGTTTTCTCAATTAAACCCTTTTCACCACCGGCACCGTAGATATCTAGAGAAACTGCAGTCCCTTGTTTATGTACCTTAGCAACTGCAAGTACTAACATATCAATGTGCTTTTCCCCAGCTAATCGCGAAGCAGTAATTAATTTAAGCGAACGCAATTTTTTAGCTCGCTGTTTCGGCCTGGTTTTACCAGTCCCCTTGTCATCCACGCCACCAACCGGGATGGTAGTAAATTTATCTTTTTGATTCGGAAAATCCTTCACTAGATCATCAGTTTGCATTTTGGTAGCACTGATAATGCTGTCGATATTATCAAGGTGCGTTAACGAATATTCGTAGTAGTTATTCCACAGTGGGTAACGGGGGTCGTTGCGATCGGACAAATGATCCGCATGGACCACTTCCACCACTTTACTTTGTGGCATCTTAGGGTACAGTAAGGCCGCTTCACTTTCTTCGCCACGATCTAAAAACCAATTGTTATTGTGGTTGTAGGCCCGATCCACCCGTTCAAAAAAGTACCGTTGCAATTGAACTTCATTTGCGAAATAGAACTGCTTGCCATCCTGATTGAAGAGGTGAATATTTTTGATCAGAGTCTCTTTATGACCGTTATCATAAAAGTCAAACGTGACCTTTTTCTCGCCCGTCTTACTGGAGTAAATTTCAATCTTAGACAGACTCATAATTAACAAGTCATGTTTTTTATTAGGAAACTTCACCATGGTTTCAATAATCTTCATCCCCGAAGTCGTCTGGATTTTCAGCATGCGGGTGGTGTTGGTATCATCAATCACCGTTTCGTGTTGATATGGATAGAACTTTTTGACCCCATGCCGTAAATAATCATTTCCTAGCACAAAATATTCGTACATATTGATGACTTGGTCATTTCTTAGATTCCAGGTATCCATGGCTTCGTGTAAATTGTTAATTAATTGCACAAAAATATACCGATATGGCAGTTCCATTTCATCAAAACGGCGTGCTCGATAAAACTGCGCATGTTCCACTCCAGAATTACCAATTCCCATGGCACGATTAATAAAAAAATTCATTGGTTGCATCCTTTTTACTTGTTCTTTCATCATTTCATTCCTTTACTTGGTTAATTTTAGAAAGAGGATAGCCGTACGGTCTGACCTCGGTTGCCATTTTTTTCAGCTGCTCATCTTGATTAATGGCCTCAAACAACTTCTTCATCGCGGCATCAGCTTTAGCTTGATCATTAATTTCACCAGTAGAAAGCCGACAAAAGATCTGGGCCCGATTCGTTTTAACGGGAACCGTCCAACTCCCGGAATCACGGCGTCCAAGGTAGATATCCAGCTTCTTAGCGTTCGGATATATAAACTTGGTTAACTTCAAATTGAGGCTCACTTTAAAATTCAGATCCTTAAAATTATCGGCTTCGCCTAATATGAGGTATCTAAACGTGATTGACTGATTTGCTTTCACCACCAACGAGATTTTGTACTCGGAAGCGTGCTCTGGATACTCAAAGTTGCCCTCATGTCCGTTGATGATAATTTCCTTCATAAAATCATGGGATTGATCGTAGATTGTGACTTTAAAATAAACCGAATCAACCGGTTTCGCCGTATAATCACTAACGATGTGATATTTGTGATTTCCAAGTAAGATTGGCAACTCGCCCTGCATTCGCACGTCCTGAAAATTCAATTGTGAGTTCCAGGTATAAATGCTAGTGCCTGGAGACAATAATGGAGATGAATAAGTTACTTCAGTTGGTGAGTATGTGACTTGAGCTCCATATCGTTCCATTGGGTTAAGATATCTTCCCCACGTTAAAACGGTCATTGCTTCCAATTTCTTAACTCCTATCAAACTTTTCCTGCATCAAATTATGGTATTGTCTGACAAACCAATTTACGATCCCGTTGGTGTCATCATTATGGCGCCCGATTAACCCCTTACTTATCACCTTTACAGCTTGCTCCTGCTGCTTAAAATAATTAAACAGCTCACCGTAGGCCTCTTTGTCGTAATCATCCTGTTTCATATAGGCGATGGCAAAAATGGTTTTGGAAAAGTCGCCAGTCTTAAAATGATTCCAAAAATATTGATTAAAATGTTTTTGGGCCGCTTCGTCGGTCTTGCCCTCGTGCGTTAGCAACAAATCCAGCGAGGTCAAAAAATCAAAGGGGCGGTGCAAGCAGGAATTTTTAGCGATGGTTCCTAAATTTACGAGGGGCTTTCCGACAATCACGGCGGCGGGCTTTAGGTCAGTTGCGTAGTATAAAGCTGCCGTCGTCCCCATCGAAATCCCCGACAAAACCAGGTCATCACTAGAAAAATGCAACTTTTCCAGGCACTTTTTAATTGTTATAATTAATTGTTGTTCCAATTCTTTACTGCCAATGTAGAAGGAACCGCCTTCCATTCTTTCGTCGGCAATCAACAAATAGGGCGAGGAACTGATATTACTCATCATCCTGCCTCCTTCAAATCCCTCAGCGGTTCGGTATCCACTGAAGTAGACGTTTAGGGGCGGTTTTAAATCACCAGGATTAAAATAGGCGGCAATCTCGCCCTTATAATTCTGCTGGTCAGTCAACGTTTTTGAGCCCACCATGTAAGTTCCCAGATTTCGCCGGCGTCTTCTGACGTGAATTCTTCTTAGCGTAAACGACTCAATCTGCCCCTTTAAAAACACCGAAACATACAAATTAGAACGTTGTTTAGGCGTCTGATAGGTAAAGGGTTGGTCTAGGTCGGATCCAGCAATCGTGCACTGTTTAATAACGTTGTCGGTTTGGGCGTCTAAAAAATATAATTTAAACGTCACCTTCCCTGACCCTTGTAGTTTATATTCGGGCCAAAACTCCATTAAGGTGTCGGTATCTTGTTCGAGGGTCATTTGAAAATTAATGGCTTGAACCTGATGCGACAACGTCAAGTGGTCAAAACTGACCTGACCCGAACCGGTTTGGGTAGTGTGAGGCAGTAATTCGGACATAATCTCAACCTTGTCCTTATTCAATCGACTTCCAAACTGACCAGCAAAATAAACTTGTTCAATTAATTTAGTTACTTCATCAGAATCAGTTAAATTGACATTTTGCGCATTTTTATAGTTGAGGGTCTTCTCAATTTCATCCGAAAAGTTTTCGCCCTGCTGGTAAATAATGTTATTAGCGGGAAGCACCTCAATTAACTTCGGCATGATATAAACCAGCGATTGTTTGCCCAGGATAAAAAGCGTGTTGCTGTACTTGGGATTCAACTTTTCATCATCCAAGATGGTTTGTTGCATCTCAAAGACATCCTTAGGATCGTCCAATGAAAAATACTGATACTTAAAGTTGTCATCTAACGTTTTATTTAAATTTAACTTTTGACCACCTAGTTGAATGAGCCCCTTTTTAGCCATGAACTTCACCTCATTTCTTTAAAAATGGCATCAATTCTGGCGACAATCTCTTCGCTAGAAAACCTTTCGATTTTGCTGATATTGGCAACCAATGACTGGTTCCAACGGTCCAAATTATCCAAAAAGTAATTAACCGCCTTTACGAGGTGCAAATCATCTTTGATGATGATTCCATTTTCGTTATCAGTTACATAACCAGTTTGAACCACGTTGATCTGGGGAATGCCGGCGCTAATCGCATTAATCTGCAGATAAGGACTTGGTAACCGATCCAAATCAACCAGAATGCGGGCCTTGTGAATATTTTGCTGGTAGAAGGCTGGGTTGTGATTAGAGTAAATCTGAATCCGGTCTAAAGTCTCACTAGCACCAACTAATTGTTCCCAATTAGCCTGCTGCTCCTTTGCCTTCGCCTTTTTTCGTAGTTTGGACGTTAGTTCATGCTCTTTTTTTAGCTTCAGGTACTTTCTGACCCACAAAAAGTCGGCTGATTGTAAGGAAACCGCAAAATACGTCTCGATTTCCGTCGTAATTTCTTGTTCGAGGGTCTTACGCATGTGTTCGTCATTCACGTCAAAAACAATGGCCTTGTCCTTACCTTCACTAACCACGCGCAACAGCTTATTTGCTAAACGTCTCACGGTCCTTTCGGGCATTTCGTTAATTTTCCAAAAAATAATTTGTTGCGCCATGCTGTTACTAATCCCCAAGTTGAGGTGAGCAGCGTAGGGCGAAACGACCCTTACATTTAAAGGATGTTCCTGATCCTGCCAAGTGCGCTTGATTTTATCGGCAATTAGTTGATTGGGCACCAGAATGGCACTGTTCTTGCCAGCTAACTGGGCTAGAGCTGCTTGATTAATCAAGGTTTGATCGGTTAAAAAACTACCAACTTGATACTCACTTTGTAACTGGTGAGTCAGCGTCAGACTATCCTTAGTTGGATTGTCAATGATTTGAATCCCACCATCGGTCTTGACCTGATTGAAATAGTTTTGTGAAACTTCGCTGATTAAGTCCGTTAAATTGGGATAATGCGAGTGCGCAAAGTGTTTTTGAAAAGGTTTCGCAATCTGGACGTAATCATCATGATTGTGATCAATGGTTAAGACCACCTCCGAAAGCGGATTATACAATTGGGTTTGTTTTAGAACTCCCTGATCGTAGATGCCTCTTCGAGATAGAAAACCGCGCGAATCAAAATAATCCACCGCAGTCAACTGACCATCCTGATAGTATTCAATGGTACTTAAGACTTTCTCAGCAAAATAGTTCGCCTTGGCATACAACTGATCGTCTCTTAAGAACTGAATTCCGCGTGGGGAGTACACCCGTTCTAAATCACTTGGCAGCGGAATGTCTTCAATCGCGAGCGGCTTGCCAATCTTGATGTGCACATCCTGAATTTCATCCAATGCCTGCCAATACGGAGTGTTCAGCAGTCCGTACTCATTTAATTGGTACGTCAACATGGGCAAAAAACTGTTGGTGACTAACGTACAGTCTTCGTCATTATCCTGAAAAATCGCCAGCTGACTAATAATCGTGTTGTAACCCAGCTGCAGCGTGTAGGGATGCCAATTAGGGATAAAATAAACCATATAGCCTCCTCATAATTAAAAAATGCGATAACGATACTTATAGATTAGAGCCCGAACTTCTTGGGAAATGCTGTCTAAAATGGTAATTAAAATAAACAACGACCCAAACAAAAAAGAGAAGTTAGTCACAATCGGAAAATACAAACCGATTACTAGTGGCACTAAGGCAATCAGCAGCACGTAAATGGTCCCTAAAAAAGACATAATGTTAACCTGTCCGGTCAGATACCGCTCCGTCTCTTTGCCGGGAGCCAGGTTAAAAATATAGTCGCCACTCTCTTTTAATGATTTGGCAATGATGTTGGGTTGAAAATTCACAAACGCAAATAGATAACTTAAGACCACGATGATGAGCCCGTAAGAAACGATTCCCTGCCACGTATGATAGGAAAATAAAAGTGAAATTATCTTACTAATTTGAGCGTTGACCCTTAAATTTGACACCACTAACAGCGGAATCGAAAATAATGATAAGGCAAACATGAATGGCATGGCGCCGGAGACCAAGACCTTAATCGGAATGTATGAATCGGTCAGAAAACTGTTGACCCCAATTCTTTCAACGGGGATCCGGTATTCGGCCTCATTGACAAAGACGGTGACGTAGACAAATCCGATAACAATGATGGCGATGACGATCCATCCCAGAACGGAAAAGTTCAGCGGCTTTTTTAACCCCGAATCTAAAACCGTGGGGAGATTTTTGACCAGTCCCGGAATGATAAAGATACTGACTCCACCAATCCCCAGATCCTTATTAACGTCCGCCAGCCAGACAATCAGCATTGATCCGGCGAGTAGGACGGTGAAAATAAACCAGAAGAAGGCTTCATCGTTAAATCCCAGGGTCTCTGGTTGATAACGCAGGAATAACTTGGCCATCGCTAACGACTGGAGCGCCGCCAGCACAAAGGTGATTCCCTTTTGCCAGTATCCCGTCGCCTTTTGTGACATCCGACTCGTGGTCTTGTCATCAACGGTGGTAACAACTTGCCACACGATTAGCGCCGTCATGTACGGTCCTAACCCTAAGGCAAACAAACTGGGAACGGTAATTTGACTACCAAAGTTACTAGAAATTAAATTGATATAGGCATTTTGATCTAACGTGCTAGCATAATTTTTTAATTGAAACCCTGGAATTAGGATTAATCCACCTAGTTCAAACAAAGCCAACAAAAAGATTGTAAATGATCCCCGTTTTAACAATTGCCTCACTAAAAAATCTCCTTTTAAACTTATACAAAAATCAAATCAATGGTTCCGTCGTCTTTTTGCACAATTTCTGATAATAATATGTTTCTGAGTACTAATAGATAGATTCGTTCGCGCATATTGTGAAAAGCCCGGCGCGCTTCGGTTTGATATTCATAAATGGGATTATGTTGACCCCAGTTCCGGCTGCTAACCGCTAACTTCAACTGTTCCAACGCATCCACCTGGTCGATCCACATCGTATCGATTGATTTTAATAACACCAGTCGTTTGTACTCTAATAACTGATCATCATTTTTAAATTGCTGATAAACCTGCCGTTTTTTGTCACCAATCATCTTTAACAACTGGGCTTTTAAACGCTTTTTGTTGCGCCATTGATTCTTTAATTCATTTTTATTCGGCAAAAACGAATAATCGATATTGTTATAAATGAAGTTGGTGATATCAAAGTAGTTTTTCCACTGCGGCAAATAATGATCGATGCACGAATTAATCGCCGTATCAATATAAGGATCCAAATCATTCGTTCGCATGGCTGCGTTCCGGGTCTTATAGAGACAATTACGCTGGGCCTTGACCACTTCGTCAAATTTCAAAATGTTTTGGCGGTCGGAAATTTCACTATTCTTCTGGGTTCCCTGCGATTGATTAATGATGTTCTTAATCCGAGGTTTCTTTAAAGCACTCGTAACGTGATGTTTTACTAATTTTTCCCGGTACTTTTTGACCCACTTGGGAGCATTTTCGGTCACAATCTTATCCTCTAGTGAGACGTAAAACTTCGTATCACCAGGTTCACCCTGTCGACCGGCACGCCCACGCAACTGGTTGTCAATTCGTAAAGAAGACATTCGTTCAGTGCCGAGCACAAATAAACCACCGTTTTGAATGGCTTGATCCGAGAGCTTAATATCAGTTCCCCGACCTGCCATTGAAGTCGCTACGGTAATCGAATCCGTCTTCCCGGCATCGGCAATGATCCGACTCTCCTTAGGAGCACTATTGGCGTTTAACACGTTGTGCGGAATTCCTAGTGACAATAAGATATGTGAATATAACTTTGACATTGAGACCGACCCTGTCTCAATCAGGATGGGTCGATGCAACGCCCGCATCTTCTGGACCTCTTTTAGTGAAGCCGTGATCTTATCCTCGTTGGTCGCATAAATCTGATCAGGGTGGTCATTTCGCATGATTTTCTCATTAGTCGGAATGACAAACGTGTTTAACCGATAAGTTTCACGAAATTCGTCAGCGTCGGTCTTGGCCGTTCCGGTCATCCCAGAAAGCCGAGTAAATAGCCGAAAGAGGTTTTGGTAGGTAATACTAGCTAAGGCGCGACTATCATCACTGATTTTGACGTGTTCTTTCGCTTCCAAAGCCTGGTGAAGACCAGATTGTAGTTTGGTGCCGTACAATTTTCGTCCGTTCATCTTATCCAGTAGAACAATCTCGTTGTTTTCCACTACATAGTTACGATTTCTGACAAACAGGCACTTCGCTTTCAGCGCTAAATTCAGGTGCTGATATAATTCATGGGCCTTGGGTGCGAGTAAATCAGAAACTCCGGCATACTCCTCTAAGTTATTGATCCCCGTTTCAGTGAGCCAGACCTTTTTGCCATCCTCTGATTTTTGAAAGTCAACGTCTTCTTCGAGCTGCTGAATCATGTTTTCACACAGCTGATACAAGTTTGATTGCACGTTGGGTGCACCAGAGACAATCAAAGGCGTTTGGGCCTGGTCCAATAAAATGGAATCAATCTCATCAATTAAGGCAAATTCCAGGTGCTTAATGTG
Source organism: Fructilactobacillus sp. X3R5C2 (assembly GCF_059901175.1). Lineage (NCBI taxonomy): Bacteria > Bacillati > Bacillota > Bacilli > Lactobacillales > Lactobacillaceae > Fructilactobacillus > Fructilactobacillus sp. X3R5C2. Next base: position 2,079 of record NZ_JBWXVC010000007.1, on the reverse strand, counting down.
CTGGTTTTCGGGCTTAATCGCTAAATTATCAAACAAGTAATCAAATCCCAAACTACTGTGGGTGGTGTAGACGATGTCTGAACTGTAGATCTTTTTTAAATTCCGACTGGCATCGTCACCATCTTCTTCTGGTACTCCACTAGCAATCGTCAAACCCAGCCAACGGTAGACTTGACCGATTTCTTTCGCGTCACGTCTGGCTAAGTACGAATTCGCCGTGATTAAAAAGACCCCTTTGCCCTCTAATCCATGTAGATACATGGGCATTGTCGCGGTTAACGTTTTTCCTTCACCAGTTTTCATTTCGGCAATGTTGCCAAAGTTTAAAACGACGGCACCTAAAATTTGCGTATAATATGGCGCCAATCCTAAGACGCGGCGGTCCGCTTCACACACGGTCGCGTAGGCTTCCACAATCAAACTATCGAGCTTAGCGCCATTCTTTAATTGGGCCCTTAGGTACTTCGTCTGTTGTTTCAACCTGGAATCGGAAAAATACTTCAGTTCATTGACGCGCTTTTGCACTTTTAAAGCGATTTTTTTATATTTATGCATTAATTCTAGATGCGTACTCCCTTCGTCAAAAATCTTTTCCGTTCATTAATAAAAAGCTTTTATTTAACCCGGTGTTTTAAATCACGAAGAGCCAAAGCTAAAGCAGAACCAATGAAGCCCAGTCCAACGAGCCCTAAGAAAGTAGAAGTCTCTTGCCCAGTTTGTGGCAAAACGTGCTTGTTTTTCTTAACGCTCTTTTGGTTGGATTGATTAGTTGCTTGAGGAGCTTGCTTACCTTGATGTTTCATAGTCATTTGGTGTCCAGCATTAGTGCTTGAAGTCTGGTTCTTACGGCTTGTTGAAGTAGGAGTGGTGGTTTGCTTGCCACTGTTATCAGGTTCATTAGCGTTATTCATTGGTTGATTAGAAGCAGTCGGATTCTGACCTTCGTTACCCGGAACTGATGGAGTTTGATCCGAAGGCTTTGAAACGTTATCACCATGATTGTCTGGAGTTACCGATGATCCACCGTTATCTGACGGTTGATTTGGAGTAACTTGACTACCACCGTTCTCATTTCCACCTTGGTTATCCGGTGTACTTGGGTTTTCACCATTGCCACTGTTGTTGTTTCCACCATTGTTATCAGGATTTTCTGGATTAGATGGTTGGTTACCACTACCGTTGTCTCCGGGTTGGTCAGGGTTGGTAGCGTTCTTAGCTAAAACAGTGACTGGGACGTAGAACGTCTTGCCGTTTGAGGCAGAAATCGCTACTTGATACTGACCTGGCACTTGGTTATTAACTTTCGAAGTATCAATCTTAGTAATCGTTGCCGGGGTTCCATCTTCGTTAGTTGCACTGGCTCCATAGGCAGCTGCATCAGTTGGAACATTGTCGCCAGCGTAAATGGAAATGCCGTGAGCAATGATGTTAGCTTGGTTGGCTAAAACCGTTACGGGTACGAAGAAGGTTTTGCCATTTGAGGCAGAAATCGCAACTTGGTACTGACCGGGTACCTGATTATTAACTTTAGATGTGTCAATCTTGGTAATCGTTGCGGGTGTTCCATCTTCGTTTGTGGCACTAGCGCCATAAGCCGCGGCGTCGGTTGGAACGTCGTCGCCGGTATAGATTGAAATGCCGTGAGCGGTAATGTTGGCTTGGTTAGCTAGAACGGTAACCGGAACAAAGAATGTCCTGCCATTTGAGGCCGAAATTGCGACTTGATATTGTCCGGGTACTTGGTTGTTAACTTTCGAAGTATCAATCTTAGTAATCGTTGCGGGTGTGCCGTCTTCGTTTGTGGCACTGGCACCGTAAGCAGCTGGATCCGTTGGCACGTTGTCGCCAGCGTAAATGGAAATGCCATGGGCGGTAATGTTGGCTTGGTTAGCCAGAACCGTGACTGGTACGAAGAAAGTCTTACCGTTTGATGCGGTAATGGCAACTTGATATTGTCCGGGTACCTGATTATTGACTTTAGATGTGTCAATCTTGGTAATCGTTGCCTTTGTGCCGTCTTCGTTTGTGGCAGTAGCTCCATACGCTGCGGCGTCAGTTGGTACGTTGTCACCAGCATAA
>NZ_JBWXVC010000006.1:0-75398 GCF_059901175.1 Fructilactobacillus sp. X3R5C2 | reverse complement strand
TCGTCTTTTCCTTCAGCAGCATCACCCGTTACACTAGCTTGACTTGGTGTGTAACCAGTAATTTTGGGAGAATTAATGACTGGGTTAGCGTTATCGGCTGGCTTCCAGTCACCCCAAGTAATTGAACCAGTCTTTTCGTTCTTAGTCCCCGTTCTAGTAAATGGAACGGTAACAACCTGGTCTTTTGCCATGGTCTTCCCATTAACATCAACATAGTGAACGGTCACGGTTCCCTTACCACTATTATCAGTTACTGTTGTTAGGGTGTCACTGTAGATAACGGTATGCACATCATCTTTACCTTCAGTGGCGGTTCCAGTAACCGTTGGCTGATCAGGAGTCATATTAGGAACGGTTGGTGAAGTGATTACTGGATGAGCATCTCCTGCTGGTTCCCAATCGCCCCAAGTGATGTTACCAGTCTCATTATCTCTAGTCCCGGTTCTTGTGAACGGAACGCTGACTTGCTTATCTGGTGAAACAGTGTTGCCGTTAGCGTCCTTGTAGTGAACGGTAATGGTACCTTGACCACTATTATCAGTCACTTGACTGGTAGCAGGACCATAAGGAACTTTAGTGTCTGAACCGGGATCCGTAATTGGGTATGGATAAGTCCCATCTGGACCTGGCTTTAATGGTTGACTTGGATCATGGGGGTCCATTGGAATCATGCCAGGAATATTGGGTAATTGAGGTTGTTGTGCTTTAGTAGGATCGTCTGGTTGCGTTTCGTATGGAACATCATGGGATCCATTGTCAATTGGATTGCCATTGGAATCAACTGGAACTAATTTTCCCAGTTGAGCAACTCCAAAGTCAATTTTCCGTGATTGTGGCACATAAATTGACAAAAGGATAATTCTACCGTATCCATCAATACTCCAAGAATACTGCTTGTTAGCAGGATCATACATATAATTTGCATCAATGTAATAAGTATCTTGACCATCACTACCTTGAATTAAATTACCATCTTTATCAAAGAGTTGAACTTTCATACCACCATGATCATCAGTCTCAGTATAAACAAGACGATAACCCTCTCTATAATATTCAGTCCACACAGTACCAGGAACACCAAAGTTTGAAACAGAGCCGGACGCGTTAGTAGGTTGTGTAGAAATATAATAAGTGGTTGGGATTTCTGGTGGTAATCCACTTATCGTATAATGTTGACCAGCAATTCCCTTGTAAGTTTTAGTAACCATTACTTGCCCGGTATCACGGTTAGTCCATGTAACTACTTGATCAACAACCTCTGGAGTTATAATTGACATCTGACCAAGTGGAACAGCACTATCACTAGAATTGTTATAGAACCACTCTTTAATAAGTGAATAACCATCTGGTTGGTCGGCATTGAAACCAACTCCAGTATTATGATCATCCCACTTGTAGTAATGCAATCCATCAACGTTAGTGGAAGACAAAGTTGTACCATTATCCTTTAATAGATAAGTTCCAATTACATTACCATCAGCATCAATTTCGTTTACATAAACAGTTCCATCACCATTACGATCAGTTGACCAAACTAACCACTTAACTTTGGTTGTGCCTTCTGGGGCATTAACACTTACATATCCGTAAGTATAGTGCTCTTCATCAGGATCGACCCAAGGAACTCCTAGTGTCTTATAATCTGGATCTTGCATGTCAACGTTGAATGGTTGTCTTTCGGCAAAATTGGTAGTTGCAACTTTAGCTTGACCATCATCGGTGGCTAAAGCTGCCGCCGTTTGCTTCATGGCTGCTGCTTGATCATCAGCCTTTTGGTTAGCATCTACCGCAGCGTCTTGCTTGTTTACTGCGTTATCACTTGTAGTTGCTTTCTGATCGGAATTTTGATCAGCTGATTGATCTTTTAATGCATCGGCTACTTTACTAGTAGTGCCATCATTCTTAGTTGCGTCTTGTTTAGTGGCATCAGAGTCAGGTTTCTTATCAGTTGATTGATCCTGTGTGGCATCTTTCTTCTGGTTAGAAGCATCGTCGTTCTTGGTGGCGTCTTGGTCAGTCTGCTTGTCAGCTGATTGATCTTGTGCGGCATCTTTCTTTTGGTCAGATGCATCATTATTTTTAGTGGCACTTTGGTCAGTCTGCTTATCTGATGTGGTGTCATTATTTTTGGCTATGTTTTCATCAGAGGACTTATTTTGTGATGAGTCGGTCTGCTTAGCTGAAACATCATCATTCTTGGTAACATTTTGATCAGTTGTGTCGTTTTGTGATGAATTAGCCTGTGTATTTGCTGCCTCATCACTCTTGATGACGTTCTGTTCAGTTGCCGAATCATTGGTAGTCTGATTTTGCGGTACTGTTACTTGCTTATCAGACGAATCACTATTTTGTGAATTCATCTGAGTGTTGTTAGTAACGTCCGCTTTCACATTATGTTGGTTAGACATAAGGATTCCGCCTGAAATCCCGGCTGAAAACATCGTGACTGTAATTGCACTGAACAGCCATCGTTTACCAGCCTTATACATCTTATAATGTGTTTTGCTATCACGATTAAACATATAAATAAAAACCTGCCCTTCTAATTTCAAATTAATCTATACTTACCGGCCTACTTAGCCTTAAGTAATTATTGCACAATCTGAAATTAAATTGAACACAATCGTATTTTATACAATATGAGTAAAACAAAGGCATACATGGCAGTGTTTTTCACGATTAACCAATGCATGGAGGTAATTGTTTCTCATTGTGTGTAAATAAAACGAAAAATCGTAATGGTTTTGTAACATTAGCCGTGTATGTCCAATGATAGCAACGTAATTCTTACTTTTTCCTAATAATAATTTTAAATGTTAATTAGTGATTGTACATAATGAAAATGACAGCCAAATTCAACGCCAAGTATAGCAACAAGATGCTCCGCCAGCCCCGTTTAATCGCACTATGTGAGAATTACCGTGAAAATTAATTTACTAATAAATCATTAGCAAAACATAAAATCATTCCTTGTGATGTTTACCAACATTGGTTTTTACTGGATTACGTGGCTGTTTGTGAATAAAATTATAAAAGAAATCACATTATATTAATTATAATTAAATTCACATTCATTATTCTCTTAATGTGTAAAAAGCCTTAATTATCCGAAAGAGTTAGAACAACTCTCGCTAGTGAATAACTCTCTTCAAACGGTTTGATGATAAACGAATTTCTAAAAAAAAGGATTCATACCAATTTAAATCGGTATGAATCCTTAGAAGTATAGATTTATATAAAAAATCTAAATATTATACGACACTTTATTATTGCAAATTGCTTTTTTCCTATCTAATTATTCGTTATCAAGGTCACTGTCGATGTCATCTTTAACATCTTGGGCTTTGTTCATAAAGTTCCCCTTACTGCTTTGTAGGTCACCTTTGATCTTATCCATGGTGTCACCAGAGATAGCACCCTTAATTTGCTGTGCCTTACCTTGGGCAACGTCACTCAAGTTATCGATGCGGTCAGCAATATCGTCTAAATCATAACGATCTTCAAGTACTAAGTAACCTAACACGATGTTTGCACCCAAACTAAAACCTAAAAGTAAATTCTTCATAATGACCCTCCTAATATTGATTAATAATTCAATATAATAGTATCATGCCTGTAAAATAATAACTAGTAAAGACTTCCCCCCATTAAGATATTAATTAAGAATTAATCCAAAAAAAGACACCTCATTAATTTAAGGTGTCTTAATTAATTTTATAGTTTATGAGCAAATGCCAGCATAATCATGTTAATTCCTGCCACTAACAGGACAATTCCCACAATTATAGCTAAAACCTTAGCAGCTAGACTTGGGTCTAACAGTAAGAAAATTCCTAAAAATAGTGTAATAAGATCAAAAACAAGTGATGTCCAGAAGACCCCACCGTTAAAATTACGAATGTGATCAACTACAATCAACTGACAGATTGAGTAAACCAGAATCCAAACTGCAAATAGGATCCCTAGGGTAAAGGTCCCAGCGTGAATGTTAAACAGGAACAATAGTGCTAACAAGATTTCAATCGCACCACCAATTAACATCGTAAAACTTCGATAGCCAATTTCTTGACTTAACTTTCGGTAGACCCAAATTGATTTTACTCCGGCAACTAATGCAACGACGGCGAATATGATCGCCAAGACAGCAGCACTAGCAGTTGGGTGGAAGAACATCAAAACGGCGGCTAATAATAAGACAACACCAAATAGACATTCAAACCAATCAAATCCCCATTTTTTATCTTCGTACATCATAAATATGACCTCCAATTGTTTGTTACAACCATATTTTACCACATCTAATTTTACTGATGCTTTTCGGCCTCAATGGTTCGCTTGGTGTCACGCTCTAGGACGGGTTTTAAATATTCACCAGTATAACTATTTTTCAGTTTAACAATCTGTTCGGGTGTTCCGGTTCCAACCACGTATCCGCCGGCAGCGCCACCTTCTGGACCTAAGTCGATCACGTGGTCAGCCTCTTTAATAACGTTTAAATTGTGTTCAATGATCAGAACGGTATTTCCCTTATCAACTAATTTAGAAAGGACCCCAATTAATCGTTTGATGTCATCAGTATGAAGTCCCGTGGTGGGTTCGTCAAGAATATAAAAGTTATTTCCAGTTGAACGCTTATGGAGTTCAGAAGCTAACTTCATTCGTTGTGCTTCTCCACCTGACAAGGTATTAGCTGGTTGACCTAATTTCACGTAACCAAGTCCCACGTCAGAAATGGTCTGCAACTTTCGCGTAATCTTTGGGATGGCTTTGAAAAACTCTAACGACTCATTCACGGTCATGTCAAGAACTTCAGCGATATTTTTTCCCTTGTATTGAATCTCAAGCGTTTCAGAATTATACCGTTTTCCATGACAAACTTCACACGGAACGTAAACATCGGGTAGAAAGTTCATCTCAATCTTCAAGATTCCATCACCATGACAAGTCTCACAACGACCACCCTTGATGTTAAAACTAAACCGTCCCTTTTTATAACCGCGAAGCTTGGCCTCGTTAGTTTGGGCAAACAAGCCCCGAATATCATCAAAGACTCCAGTGTATGTAGCTGGATTACTTCGAGGGGTTCGGCCAATCGGACTTTGATCAATACTTACTAGTTTTTCAATGTTCTTCCATCCAGTGATTGATTTATACTTACCTGGTTTTTCCGAATTATGATTCAGCTTCTGGGCCAAGGCTCGTTTTAAGATATCATTAACCAACGTAGACTTTCCGGAACCAGAAACTCCCGTCACCACGTCAAACTTACCAAGTGGAAATTTAACGTTAATGTCTTTGAGATTATTTTCTAAAGCACCCTTTAGGGTGACGTTTTTGCCGTTCCCCTTTCGTCGTTTTAAGGGAACGGGAATAAACTTCTTTCCAGAGAGATATTGACCAGTTAATGATTTCGGATTTTGAGCCACTTGTTCTGGAGTACCGGTGGCAACAATCTTACCACCCTTCTCTCCTGCTCCTGGGCCAACATCAATTAAATAATCGGCTGAACGCATCGTATCTGAATCATGTTCAACAATGACCAATGTATTACCTAAATCACGCATTTTTTTCAGGGACTTAATTAACCGATCATTATCACGCTGATGAAGACCAATGGATGGTTCATCAAGTACATACAAAATTCCTGAAAGATTTGAACCAATCTGAGTAGCAAGCCGAATTCTTTGGGCTTCACCACCAGAAAGTGTCCGTGCTGATCTGGAAAGGGTCAGGTAATTTAATCCAACGTTTTCCAAAAATTCCAGTCGGTCACAGATTTCCTTAATAATTGGATGAGCAACAACCGTATCTTGTTCACCAAAAGTAAGCTTACTAAAGAATTGGCGTTCATCGGCAATATTCATATCAGAAACTTCCCCAATGTGTTTGCCATTAATCTTAACTGCCAAAGCCTTTTCGTTTAATCGGTACCCATGACAAGTCTGACAAGTTAATTCTGTCATGTACTTTTCCATTTGTTCTCGAGTGAAATTACTGTTGGTTTCATGATAACGGCGTTTAACGTTGTTAAGGACTCCTTCAAAGGGAGCATCAACATCACGAACTCCACCAAAATCACTCTTGTAGTGAAAATGGAACGTTTTCCCCTTGGAACCATTCATCAATAGATCACGCTGTTTCTTTGGTAATTTACGGTATGGAGTATCCATATCAATATTAAAGGCTTTACAAGCCTGCTCTAACATTGCTGGATAGTATTTTGAGCTAATTGGATTCCATGGTTCAATTGCTCCCTCATTAAGCGTCTTATCTTGATCTGGGACCACTAAATCGTTATCGACTTCCAACTTAACTCCTAATCCATCACACTCAGGACATGCTCCATATGGGGCATTAAATGAAAAAAGACGTGGTTCAAGTTTCCCAACCGTAAAACCACAAATCGGACAAGAGTAATGTTCCGAAAACACCATCGGCTCTCGCTTACCAAGAAAGTCGGCAATGGCATATCCATCACTTAGACGTAAAGCTGTCTCAAGTGAATCTGACAATCGTGAATTAATCCCGTCTCTAACGACAATTCGGTCCACTACCACGTCAATGTTATGACGCTTATTTTTATCTAAATCAAAATCTTCGGTCGCATCATGGATTTCACCATCTACTCGGACTCTTACAAAGCCTTCCCGCTTAATCTTTTCAAAAACTTTTTTGTGTTGCCCCTTTTTGTCACGGACCACTGGTGACATAATCTGCAATTTAGTTCGTTCAGGGAGGGCCATGATTTCGTCAATCATTTGATCGACGGATTGACTAGTAATGACCGTTCCATCATTTGGACAAATTGGCGTCCCAACTCTTGCCCACAATAAACGTAAATAATCATTAATCTCAGTGACAGTTCCAACGGTTGAACGAGGATTTTTTGAAGTTGTTTTCTGATCAATTGAAATGGCTGGACTAAGTCCCTCAATCGAATCAACGTCAGGTTTATCCATTTGACCCAAAAATTGTCTAGCATAAGAGGAAAGACTCTGGACATAACGACGTTGACCTTCAGCATACAGAGTATCAAAAGCTAAAGAACTCTTACCTGAACCAGATAAACCGGTCATTACCACCATTTTATTCTTGGGGACATCAACATTTACGTCTTTTAGATTATGTTCACGGGCGCCTTTAATTTTAATGACGTCATTTGCCATCTAACCACCTCACTTTTTCTTTTTCTCACCCTTAAGCTGCATCACGGTATCCCTTAAGTTAGCAGCTTGCTCAAAATCAAGTTTTTTGGCTGCAGCTCTCATTTCGTCCTCTAAATTATCAATCATTTCCTTTTGATCCTTAGCACTCATTTGGTCAAAATCGGATTCAACAAAGCTTCCATTAGTATTATCATCGTTGTTTTTCTCGCCCTGTTTATACGCAGAAATGGCCTTAGGAATTGGTTTGATAATGGTCTTAGGGGTAATGTTGTGTTCCTGATTGTACTTCATCTGAATGGAACGACGACGGGCAGTTTCATCCATCGCGTACTTCATCGAATCGGTAACGTTGTCCGCGTACATAATAACATGTCCGTGTGAATTACGAGCTGCTCTTCCAATTGTTTGTACAAGGGAACGTTTGTCACGCAAAAAGCCTTCCTTATCAGCATCCAAGATTGCAATCAATGATGTTTCGGGAACGTCAATCCCTTCACGCAACAGGTTAATTCCAACTAAAACATCAAACTTACCCAAACGCAAATCACGTAAAATTTGGGTTCTTTCGAGGGTTTTAATATCACTGTGCAAGTATTTTACTTTAATTCCCAAATCTTTTAGATAATCGGTTAAATCTTCTGCCATCTTCTTGGTTAAGGTCGTAACGAAGGTACGTTCGTTATTTTGAACTCGTTTATTGATTTCACCAACCAAATCATCCATTTGATCTTTCGTGGGACGAACTTCAACGGTTGGATCAAGTAGTCCAGTTGGACGAATAATTTGTTGGACAACGTGATTAGTCTTGTCCTCTTCATATGGACCCGGAGTGGCTGACATATAAACTACTTGATTAACCCGTTTTTCAAACTCAGGTAACTTTAATGGTCGATTATCAAGCGCGCTGGGAAGTCTAAATCCATAATCAATTAATTGCTGCTTTCTAGCCTTATCACCGTTAAACATTCCACCGATTTGCGGAACCGTTCGATGTGATTCATCAATGAACATCAAATAATCTTTGGGGAAAAAGTCCAATAATGTGTATGGAGCTTCGCCAGGTTTTCTGCGGTCCATATAACGAGAATAATTCTCAATCCCAGTTGTATATCCCATTTCACGCATCATTTCAATGTCATAGGTGGTCCGTTGCTTCAATCTTTGAGCTTCAAGTAGTTTGCCCTTTTTCTCAAAGTTAGCAACCTGTTTTACCATTTCATCCTTGATTTCAGGTAAAGCCACATCCATCGTTTCCTTGTTAGTCAAGAAGTGAGTGGCAGGAAAAATTGTAATCTGTTTTCGTTCACCGATAACTTCACCAGTCAACGTGTCAACTTCAGTAATTCGGTCAATCTCGTCACCGAAAAATTCGATCCGGTAGGCATGTTCATTTCTAGAAGCCGGAAAGACTTCTACTACATCACCATGTACACGAAAGCGACCACGTTGAAAATCAATGTCGTTTCGATCGAATTGAATGTTAACCAACTGACGCAAAAAGACATCGCGCTCTAGTTGTTGTCCAACGTGCAACGAAACCGTATGGTCCTGATATTCTTTTGGACTTCCTAAACCAAAGATTGAGGAAACTGAAGCCACAACGATAACATCGTTTCGTTCTAGTAGAGCACTCGTTGCTGCGTGGCGGAGTTGATCAATCTCGTCATTAATCGAAGCATCCTTTTCAATATAGGTATCACTGGAAGGAACATAGGCCTCAGGCTGATAAAAATCATAATAACTCACAAAATATTCGACCGCATTATTAGGAAACAACTGCTTGAGCTCACTATAAAGTTGCCCAGCTAAAGTTTTATTGTGCGATAAAACCAGCGTTGGCTTGTTAATGTTCTTAATGACATTTGCCATGGTGTAGGTTTTACCAGTTCCAGTAGCACCCAAAAGGACCTGATCACGATCTCCATTTTTGATTCCTTGAGTCAATTCCTTAATGGCTTCCGGCTGATCACCAGTTGGAGTAAATTTCGAAACTAGGTCAAAATTATTATTCGTTTTTTTAATCATATTGGCACCTCTTCTTAAACTCGGAAAAAAAGGAGAAAGTATTAACTTTCTCCCATTACTTATAATAATTCTAGCATACGAACATACTTTCGCAAAGCAATTAGACCAAAGCTTCCATACAAAAAGAGCAGATCGACTCTGCTCTTTTTCGTTTAATCTTTAGTTTTCAGCTCTTCGACGTAATTGAAGACGCCCTGACCTGCAGTTCCGCCATCGCCGACCGCAGTCGTGATTTGACGTAGATGTTTCTTTCGTACGTCACCAACCGCGAAGACACCGGGAATCTTAGTCTTCATTTCATCATCGGTGTCAATCCAACCTTGTTCATCAGTAATTCCAAGGTTCTTGAACGCATCAGTCATTGGTAAAATACCAACGTAAATAAAGACACCAGAAGCTTTGATATTTGAAGTTTCACCGGTCTGATTGTTTTTAATCGCAACCCCGGTTACTTTTTGACCGTCACCTTCAATATCAGTAACGTTACTGTTCCAGACAAAATCGATATTGTCCTTATCAAAGGCCCGCTTCTGCAGAATCTTCTGGGCCCGAAGTTGATCACGTCTGTGAATGACCGTAACGTGCTTTACGATATTGGATAGATAAGTAGCTTCCTCAATCGCAGAGTCACCGCCACCAACGACAACAACGTCTTCGCCTTTAAAGAAGGCGCCATCACAAACCGCACAGTAAGAAACACCTTTTCCACTGTAATCTTGCTCACCGGGAACCCCGAGTTTCTTGTACTCAGAACCAGCACCAATAATTACAGAAGGAGCCTCATAGTCACCGTCTTCAGTCTTAACAATCCGCTTATCGCCATCAATGTCAATGCCAGTAACGGTTCCGTAGCCATACTCAGCACCAAACTGAGTACTCCCATCGTACATTTTTTTAGATAGATCTGGTCCTAAGACTGATTTAAATCCAGGATAATTCTCAATTTCGGCAGTGTTGTTCATCTGTCCACCATAGATCCCACGATCAAGCATTAATACAGATAGTTCGGCTCGTGATGCATACAATGCCGCCGTCATTCCGGCTGGACCAGCACCGATTACAATTACATCATACTTTTTTGCCATTATATCGCCTCAATCATTATTTATTGTTTGTTACTTTCTTTAACTCGTCAAGAACTGGTTCATAGTTTGGTTGATGAGTAATTTCTGGAACTGCTTGGCAGTACAAAATTTTGCCTTCAGCATTTACCAAGTAAACCACCCGAGCTAAGTGACCAAAAGCCGGGATGTATAAGTGCATGGCTTTTCCAAATGAACCATTAAAATCAGAAAGAATTTCCATGTTGTTGACACCATGAGCGGCACACCAATTTTTTTGGTATTCAATTGGGTTATTTGAAATGGTAACAAATTTAATTCCCTTAAACTTTGATGCTTCCTGGTTAAAACGAGCAGTTTCTAAACTACATACCTTTGTCTTTAAGTTAGGAACCACACTAATCAACGTTGTCTGACCCTTTAAATCATCAGTCGTAACATCTTTCCCTTCAGCATTTTTTACGGTAAATTTTGGTAGATAATCTCCAACCTTTGGTTGATCATCACCCATTAACCATGATACTGGTAGTCCACCTAATTTAATTTTCATAACCAAAAACCTCCTTGACTAATATCAATTGTACAAAATTATATTATCATAAACTGAATTAAATGTTTAATCATTATACTTCAAAATAAAAAATGCCGGCAAAAGTCGGCATTTTAATCTAATTTTTCTGTTGTTCGTCTTCCTTAGTCAGCTTTTGACCAAGATTCTTAATGTATTCACGTAATTCTTGCTCAATTTCAGGGTGTTTTAAACCAAAGGTAATGTTAGTCTCAAGCCAGCTAAGCTTATTGCCGGTATCGTAACGATCACCCTTAAACTCATGAGCAAACACTCTTTGAGTTTGATTTAAGGTATTGATGGCATCGGTTAGCTGAACTTCATTCCCCTTACCTGGCTTAGTGTGTTCCAAAACGTCAAAGATCTGTGGAGTTAACAAGTAACGTCCAATAATTGCTAAATCACTAGGAGCGTCCTTAGGATCTGGCTTTTCAACGAAGTTTCTCACATTATAAAGTCCCTTTGAAACCTCGCTAACTGGTTCAATTACTCCGTATTTAGAAGTCTCCTTATGAGGGACTTTCATAACGGCAAGGGTTGAAGCTCCCGTCTTTTCGTAACTATTCATCAATTGTTTGGTGAGCGGAGTCGTATCTTCCATCAAGTCGTCTCCAAGCATAACCACAAATGGATCATTTCCAATGAAACTTTTGGCCGTTAAAACAGCGTCGCCAAGTCCACGTGGATAAGATTGTCTAATAAAGTAAATGTTCATATCATTAGTCTTCTGAATTGACTTGAGCATCTTTTCTTTACCCTTTTTTTCAAGGTTTTCTTCAAGCATTACGTTTGAATCAAAATGATCTTCAATGGCACGCTTGCCCTTACCAATCACAATGACAATGTCTTTGATTCCAGAAGCCTTAGCTTCTTCAACAATGTATTGAATGGTTGGAATATCAACAATTGGTAACATTTCCTTTGGAAGTGCTTTCGTTTCAGGTAAAAATCTTGTTCCTAAACCAGCGGCAGGAATAACAGCTTTAGTTACTTTTTTCATCTTCTTATATACCCCTTTTAGAATTAACCTTGTTCTGAACGTCCCTCTCTAGACATTAAATTAGAAATCGCGTCAGAAACGGTTTCTTCATTATTAATTACTGCATGAATTGCGGATGTAATGGGCATTTCTACCCCACGTTGTTTTGATAATTCAAATGCAGCTTGATTGGTGTCGATTCCCTCGATCACCATGCCCATGTCTTTAACAACGTCATCCAATTTCTTGCCCTTGCCAAGCTGATAACCAGCCCGCCAATTACGAGAATCAGAACTAGTTGCGGTAACAATCACATCACCTACACCAGACAATCCGCTAAAAGTTAATGGGTCCGCACCAAATGATACACCTAAACGTGATATTTCCGCAATACCACGAGTCATGAGGGCTGCTTTTGCATTATCACCGTAACCTAAACCTACCAAGGCTCCAGCTCCTAATGCAATAATATTTTTTAAAGCCCCACCAAGTTCAACCCCAATAATGTCGTTATTAGTGTAGATTCTAAAATAATCATTCATAAATAATTTTTGAAAATGCTCAGCAGATGGCATATCATCGCTCGCAACCGTAACTAAGGTAATCTCACGTCTAGCAACATCTTCAGCTTGACTAGGTCCAGAAAGGGCTGAAATCGACTTACGATTTTGAGGATCAATTTCTTCTTGCAATACCTGAGACATTCGATCATAGGTACCCTTTTCAATGCCCTTACTTCCATGGATGATATATGGTTTCATTTCTAACTTGCCCAAAATTTTGTTAGCTTGATTTGCAACCGAACGAGTTGCCTGTGATGGAACAATGAATAAAACATCATCGGCTCCTTTAAGTGCCTCTTCCATGTCAGCATAAGCTTTCATCTCTTTTGGAAAGGTAAAGTTCTTGATGTAATGGGAATTAGTGTGCTGATTATTTAACTCATCCACCTGTTCCTTGCTTTTCGACCAAATTTTAACTTCATGCCCATTTTCAACTAAAATATCGGCGAGCATGCTGCCCCATGATCCTGCACCGAGTACTGCGATTTTTTCTGTCATTATTTAAATTATCTCCTACAAATCACTTAACTACCGTAGTACCAGACTAACTGGTCGTTTCGTCTACGATAAATTAAAACAAATAGTGCTACTACGAATAATAAAATGGAAAGCAACTGTGATACCCGGATTACCCCGAATAACATTAAACTATCGGTCCGCATGCCCTCGGTGAAAAAACGTCCAAACGAATACCACATCACGTAACTTAAAAAGACTTCCCCACGCTTAAAGAACTGCGGGGCATGTCTCATAATCATCAAGACAGCAAATCCTGCTAAATCCCAAAGTGACTCATATAAAAACGTTGGTTGGCGGTACGCCCCGCTAATAAACATTTGATTGATGATAACGTCAGGTAAATGTAAATGCTGTAAAAATTGAAGTGATGTTACCGCTCCAAATGCTTCCTGATTCATGAAATTACCCCAACGACCAATTCCTTGAGCCATAATGACGGTTGGAGCGGCAATATCTAAAATCTGCCAGACTGACAAATGATGTTTAAAACAAAACCACCAAATAAATAATCCAGCCCCGATTAAAGCTCCATAAATGGCGATTCCACCATCCCAAATTTGAATAATCTCATCTAAATGATGGCGATAATAGCTCCATTGAAAAACCACATAATAGATTCGAGCCGAAATAATCGCAATTGGAATCGCCCACAAAATCAAATCATATAAAACATCTTCATTTAAGTGTTGTCGCTTAGCTTCTTTCATTGAAAGGTAAACGGCAATCAAGACAGCGGCAGCGATAAAAATACCATACCAGTGGACCGCAATTGGTCCGAGATGAATCGCAACCGGATTTAATGCCAATATGCTAAACACAACTTCCACTCCTATTCAGGATCCTTATTAGCATCTTGGCTAATATCTTTCTTATTTTGTTCAACTGCTTGTTCTTCGTGTTTTTGCTCCTGGTTGTTTTTAGAAGCATTTTCTTTGATTAACTCATTTAAGTTGTTATCAAAGACCTTAGTCGCATCGTATCCCATTGAACGAGCCCTAAAATTCATCGCAGCGGTTTCAATAATAATGGCTAAGTTTCGTCCGGGTTTTACCGGAATCGTCAATTTCTTCAAATCAACGTCAAAGATTCGAGTTGTTTCACGGTCGGTCCCAAGCCGATCATACTTAGTATCTTTGTTCCACTGGTCCAAATGAACGATTAAGTCCACTTTTGATTGGGAACGAACGGCACCCGCACCAAATAGGTTCATTACATCAATAATGCCAATCCCACGAATTTCTAGTAAGTGATTAAGAATCTTGGGAGCTTGACCAATCAAGGTTTGCTCATCTTGTTGATAAACCTCAACTCGATCATCAGCAATTAAACGATGACCACGCTTAACAAGTTCTAGCGCCGTTTCACTCTTACCAATTCCAGAATCACCGGTAATTAAAACACCAAGTCCATAAACTTCAACCAAAACACCATGAATGGACTTTCGTTCGGCTAACTTAGCTTCAAGATACGTCGTCATATTACTTAGAATTCTAGAGGTGGTTAACTTTGAACCTAAGATTGGAATGTGAGCCTTTTTGGCGGCTGCCACTAACTGCTCAGGTGGTTCTAGTTGAGTAGAAATAACAAATGCAGGCGTTTCTGGTTGACACATTTTGGTCATTACTTCTTTTAATTTTTCATCACTCATTCCCTTTGCAAATGAGGTTTCAGTTATCCCAAAGATCTGAATTCGCTTGGCTGGGTAGTAGTTAAAATATCCAGTCAATTCCAATCCCGGACGTGAAATGTCACTAGTGGTAATGGGACGGTCTAAATATTCACGACCCCAAAAGACACTAAGATGAGTGTTCTTTACTAAATCAGCTACCGTTACACTCTGAGCCATTGGACCTACCTCCAAATAAAATTAATTTACTTAATTCTAACACAATCAGACCTAATTTAGGCGGTTCTTAATTTTATGCAAAATAAAAGAAGCGCCCATTAACTGGGTGCTTCTAACTAATTATTTTGAAACATTTCAATTCCAATCTCATGCGGTGAACCATCGTAAATTGCCGTTTCTTTAATCTCTAATTGATTCTTACGATTTTTAACCTTCATGTGAACAAAGGTCGGATCATCTTGTAAAGCAGAATACAATTGACTTTCCGAATTTACCGGAACGTTGTTAACTTCAACAATTAAGTCACCCGTTTTAAGTCCCATCTTATCGGCTGGAGTGCGGGGTTTAATCCCAATGATTCGGATTCCGTTAACCGCTTGACTAATCTGATTTCCGGTCTTTCGGTCAACGCGATGGAAGTGATACATGATGATTACATAAACCACTGCCAATAAAGCAATCGCGATGATAACGTAGTAACTATTTCTCATAAAGTAAGCACCCGCCGTTAGTAAAATGGCTAACAATGCGAGTTCTCCAATCGCGTTTGAAATCCGTGGCATTAATTCATTTGGCAAATGGTTAACAAACTTGAAGCGAAAACCAATCAAAAACGGAACAACCAAGAAGGTTACATGTGCACCAAAAATATTAAAAACTGGCCACATTGGTACGATCGTTTCGATTAATTTACCAGGAATCATCAGTACCAGCGGAATCACAGCTAACTCATTGTATCCATAAGATGCCACTCGGTTTCCGCGCCGATTCTTTGAAACCTGAGGAGAGTTAATTGTCCTACCATTCATCTTCAAAAAGATAAACATTAGAACCAGCATGATTGTGATTAAGGCTAAGTAATTGGCCGATCTTGATGCGTTCATATTCACGGCACCAATAAAGTCGCCACCCTTAATCATCGGGATTGAATAATCATTGAAGAAGACCCCAACAAAAACTGATCCAAATAAAATCAATGTCGGCACTAAGATTCCTGGGATCAGTAAACTAATGGCGATCAATAATTCATATAATAAAATCCAATTTAAGGACACTTCAATCCCAACCAAAGCAGTTAAAATTGATCCAACAATTCCCAGCACAATTAATGATTTAAAAAAGACCCATCCTTCGTGAAATTTAGGGTTAACAGCACTTTCAAATAAGCGTCGTTCTCGATTTACTCTTCGATTGTAAACGAAGAAAACGCGAATAAGTGCAAACCAAAAAGCTGGCATAAAGACAAAAAACAAAATATTAGTCGCAACTGACATAATGAACTTCCTTTTCCGTTATTTTGGGTTCTTCTGTTTTAAATTCCACTGCAAATACGCGTTAATGAATGGATTCAAATCACCATCCATCACTGCTTGACCATTACCAGTCTCATAATTGGTCCGATGATCCTTAACCATTGTATAGGGATGAAAAACATAAGAACGAATTTGTGAACCCCAACCAATATCAAGCTGCTTACCCTCAATCTTGGCTTTCTCTTCTTCTTTTTTCTCTTGTTCACGTTCGTACAACTTTGATTTTAACATATTCATCGCTGTAACTCTATTCTGTAATTGTGAACGTTGGGCCTGACTTGAGGTGACAATTCCAGTTGGTAAGTGGGTAATTCGAACCGCTGAAGAGGTTTTATTAATATGCTGACCACCAGCCCCACTTGACCGAAAAACATCAATCCGGAGATCTTCTGGGTTAATGTCAACGTTCACAGTTTCATCAAGCTCTGGCATAACATCAACAGAGGCAAACGACGTATGACGCCGCCCTGCTGAATCGAAGGGTGAGATCCGCACTAACCGGTGAACGCCTTTTTCTGATTTCAGGTAACCATAGGCGTTGGTTCCAGATACTAAAAATGTCACACTGTTGATCCCAGCAACGTCACCTGGTTGATAGTCTTCGACTGAAACCGAAAAGCCGTTTTGTTCGGCCCATCGTTGATACATCCGAAATAACATGGACCCCCAGTCTTGTGATTCAGTTCCACCAGCTCCAGGATGGATCTCAACAATTGCATTATTTTCATCGTATTTCCCATTCAAAAGTAAACTCAGCTGATAACTACTAAGTTCCTTTTGGGTCTTGGCTAATTCGTCATCGAACTCTTTCTTTAAATCATCATCACTAACTTCTTCAAGGAGTTCGAGATTAACCTTTAAATCTTCCACCTTTTTAGCCAGTGAATTAAAATTATCATATTTTAATTTTAATCGATTGTTCTCATCAATTAATTTCTGGGCTTTTCTCTGGTCATCCCAAAATCCCGGTTCAGCCATTTTAGCCTCATTAACCGAAATATTTTCACTTAGTTGATCCAGGTCAAAGTGACCCCCTAAAGCCAGCTACGGCTTTTTTAATCTTTTCGATCTGTCCACGTGCTTCACTTAATTCCATTTCATACTCCTGAAGATGAAAAAACGGAGACCAAAAGTCCTCCGTTCTTAAACTATCTTTCCATATTTTGTCTGATCTCAGCTTTCATAAACAACCTAGTGACATCGTAGTCAATATCAGAGACCATTTCTTCAAACATTCTAAATCCTTCACGTTGATACTCAACTAATGGGTTTAATTGACCATAACCACGAAGACCGATTGACTCTCGTAATTGGTCCATTGAATCGATGTGGTCAGTCCAGTGTGAATCAACCACCCTAAGCACAACCACTTTTTCAAATTCAAGCATCTGTTCTGGATCCTGGAGCTCTTTTTCTTTCTTATCATACTCAGTATCAACGAGTCCCATCAAGTATGCCTTAATTTCATCACTTGATTTTCCCTTCAAGTCATCAATGCTAATTTGATCGGGACTAACTAATGAATTAATCGCAAAATCAAGGATGGTTTGGAGATCCCATTTCTTTTGATCGCCCTGAGTGTGCAAGTTGACAATTCGATTAACCGTTCGTTTGATCATTGGCATAATAACCCACTTAAGTGACTTATTTTCGTCAATCACTTTACTACGCTCGCCATAGATTACATCACGTTGTTGACGCATCACATCATCGTACTTTAACACGTTTTTACGTGAATCATAGTTATTACCTTCAACTCGTTTTTGAGCCGATTCGACCTGCTTCGTGATCATGTGACTCCGGATAACCGCATCATCGCCCTCAACTTTCATCGAATCGAGAATGCTTTTAACCTTATCAGACCCAAATCGACGCATCAAATCATCTTCAAGTGAAAGATAGAATTGGGAATAACCAGGATCACCCTGTCTTCCAGAACGTCCACGTAATTGATTATCAATTCTTCGTGACTCGTGTCGTTCGGTCCCGATAACCGCTAATCCACCTAATTTGACCACTCCAGGTCCGAGCTTAATATCAGTTCCACGACCGGCCATGTTGGTTGCAATGGTAACAGCTCCTTTTTGACCGGCGTTAGCAACAATGTCAGCTTCTTTGGCATGATTTTTCGCATTCAAAACTACGTGAGGAATTTTTTCTTCATCAAGTCGCTCTGAAAGATATTCAGAAGTTTCAACCGCAACCGTACCAATCAGGATTGGTTGTCCCCGTTTGTGTAAATCTTTAATTTTGGCAATAACGGCGTCAAATTTTGATTCCAAACTTGGATACAAAACATCTGGCTCATCAATTCTAACAACCGGTTTATTGGTTGGAACCGCAATGACATCCATGTTGTAAATTTCTCGAAACTCATCCTGTTCTGTCTTAGCGGTACCAGTCATTCCAGCTAATTTACTGTACTGTCTAAATAGGTTTTGATAGGTGATGTTAGCCATCGTCTTGCTTTCTTCTTGGATGGTAACACCCTCTTTAGCCTCAAGTGCTTGGTGAAGCCCATCTGAAAAACGACGACCTTCCATGATTCTTCCGGTAAAGGAATCAACGATTAAAACCTCGTCTTTTGAGACAACGTAATCTTTATCCTTTTCCATCACGTAATTGGCACGTAAAGCCTGATCCAAATGGTGGGTTAAAGCAGTGTTTTCCGTATCGTAAAGGTTATTTAAATTGAAGTACTTTTCAGCTTTTTCAATTCCAACATCCTTCAAAGAGACCGTTTTAGTCTCTAAATCAACTTTAAAATCCGTTTTAGGATTTAGTGTCTTAGCAAATTTATCTGCCTGCATGTAAAGCTTGTTTGACCCACGAGCTTCACCAGAAATGATCAATGGGGTTCTGGCTTCATCGATTAAGATCGAATCAACTTCGTCGACGATGGCAAAATTAAGTGGGCGTTGAACCCGATCTTCTTTATAAACCACCATGTTATCCCTTAAATAATCAAATCCAATCTCACTATTAGTTGAATAAGTGATGTCGCTATCATAGGCAGCTCGTTTTTCTTCCGGATTCTTATCAGCCGAGTTCACCCCGACCGTTAAGCCCAGCCAATTGTATAACTGGCCCATTTGAGTGGCATCACGTTGTGATAGGTATTCATTAACCGTAACGACATGAACACCTTTTCCTGATAAAGCATTCAGGTAGACGGGCATTGTAGCCGTTAACGTTTTCCCTTCACCAGTCTTCATCTCAGCAATATTACCCTCATGAAGGACAATTCCACCCATAATCTGGACTCGAAATGGATTTAGTCCGAGCACTCGTCTGGCACCTTCACGGGCAACCGCAAAAGCCTCAGGTAACATGTCATCTAGGCTTTCACCATTTTGATAACGCTTTTGAAATTCTGGAGTTTTAGCTTGTAATTCTTTATCACTTAATTTTCGATATTGTTCTGAGTATGAGCTGACCTTATCGGCGAGCTTTCCTAATCGTTTCAGTTCGCTTTTGTCGCTTTCAACCCATTTCTTTAAAAGGTTTGTTGCCATTGATTGATTTCTCCTCTAGTGTCTAAACCGTTTTTGTTTCTCGAATTCTCAGTCTATTTTCTTATTCTAACATTTTATCAAATCAATTAAAAATTCATCACAAAAAAACAGAAATATCATATTTCTGTTTTTTCTAACGATCGGTTTTAATTAACCCATAGTCCCCATCATGTCTTCGATAAACAATGTCAGTGGTGCCATCGGTAACATCAACATAGACAAAAAAATCATGCCCAATCAAATTCATCTGAATAATGGCATCTTCCGAAGTCATCTTCTGTAAAGGAATCCGCTTTTTCCTAACGATCTTAGATTCGGCTAATCGTTTATCGGGATCATTAAAAACGTGGGATAACTTATGCTCAGTTAATTCTTCATTTACCTTTGAGCCATATTTATCGATCTGTTGCTGGATATCGTGAATCGCGATATCAATGCTTTTGTGAATATCATCAGAGTTGCCCTCACCTCGCAGTAAGAAGTTCGGTAGGATAATAGTGATTTCAGCTTTGATTCGTTCGTTAGAATAGTTCATAAGATCAACATGGGCAGTCCCTTTCACGTTTACATCAAAACGTTTATCAATTGTTTTGACGTGATGATTAATGTAATCACGAAGATCACTGGTGATTTCAACATCATCACCTCTTAATTTAGTTTCAAGCATTTTAATCTCTCCTATGCTTAGTATCATTGTCTTCAAACGAATCTCTTATAACTATTATAAATTCTAATCGATTAAATAACAATCAATACTAACGTGCAAGGGTAATACTTGAGACTTTCTTAACCCCATACGAATATAACAGTTTAGCTGCTAAGTGCAGGGTGGTTCCAGTCGTATACACATCATCAATCAAACAAACCTTTCTCCCACGTAGATTGTTAGTTGACCACTCCGGCTCAACGTAAAATGGTTGTTTTAAATGCATCCTATCAAATTTATCTTTTTTAGACTGGGGTAAGCCCTTTTTTGACACCGCTCCTAAGACCTTTTGATATTTTATACCAGTTAACCAGCCCTCAACCTGATTAAACTTTCGCACCTCAAACGTTTTCTTGCTAATCGGGATGGGGACAATCATGCCATCATCGTTATGGTCAAATATAAAAGACTGAAACTGGCTCTGAAATAGTCGTCTTAACCGATAATCACCCTGAAACTTGTACCGAGCCATGTAATCACTCATTTCATCGTATGGAAACAACGCGTGGTTAATTAATTTGGGACCAGATTGATCTTCCCAAATCTTACAATCATCACACAACTCTAATTTTGCTTGCTGCTTGCCACAATCTGGACACGCCGTTTTTAAATCAATGGGACAAAAAAGTTTTTGACATTCATCACACATAATTGGCGGGACAAAGGAACGAAAACTTAAAATAAAGGAAATGCTCACATCACTTCTAATAATTTGATTACACCATAAACATTTATTCATGACTTTTTAATTTCATCCCTCTGCGATTCATAGCCTTAATCTCATTTTGGGCGCTAGTAATTCGTCTTGAAAAACTTCCCAAAAAAAAATCAACGTTACCGGTCGGTCTGGTCTTTTTTCGGCCCACTCTTCCTGCCATCTGAACTAATGACGACGTAGAAAAGACCTTATCGTCGGCCCCCAGTACCATTACATCAATATCCGGAAAAGTCACTCCTCGTTCTAAGATGGTCGTAGTCACTAAAAATAACACTTGCTGGTCACGCATGGCTTGAACCTTTTCCATTCGTTTCTTGTCCGCCGAATAAACACATTCCCATACCTTTGAACCACGGATTTGTTTGCTTAAAATCCGATCAACCACCGGTAAATCTTTAATCTTAGGAACAAACAATAAAAATCTTCTTCCAATTGCAACGTTACGCTGACACATTTTAATTAATTGATGGGGTAACCTTCCCTTTGATAATTGCATCCGCCACTTTCTTGACAAGTGAACTTTAATCACGGGCAACAAATGACCATGAAACCTGATCGGCAAATAACTCATATCTCCATTTCCATGCGTGATTTGGGTTTTCAGTCGTTTACTTGGAGTGGCACTTAACATGATTCTTTGACCCGTAGTCTTTAAAGCATGCTTTACGGAAAATTCCAGGTTAACGTTATTAATGAATGGAAACGCATCAACTTCATCAATAATCAACAAATCAAAAGCATGAAAGAAACGCATGAGTTGGTGGGTCGTACAGACAGTCAGTTGACAATAATGGTACTTGTCTTTACTTTTACCATGCAATAAAACCATATCAAGGTTAGAAAAAGCCGCTTTAAGACGCGGATAAAGTTCCGAACACACGTCCACTCTGGGAGAAGCAATGGCAATTCGAAATTTACGTTTAATTGCCCATGTTAATACCGGAAAAAGCATCTCGGTCTTACCCGCTCCAGTAACCGCCCACAGTAGATGATCACGGTGATGTTTTACTGATTCAATCATCCTTAACGCACAGTCTTTTTGATTTACAGTTAGCGTCCCATCCCAAGTCAAAACATTACTTGGAACCACAACACGATTTGTTTCTAGGACACTAACCAGTTTCATCGAAGAATCAATTCGCCCCATTTCGATGCAATTGGGGCAGTAAAAAATATGATTGGGAAGTTCACATTTTGATTTTTCACAATTGAATCCACATCGGTTACAATGAATAGTAGTTTGATTAACCGTTACCGCTAATTCAAAATTAAGAAGTGGATCACTTAAAAGCATCGGATCAATCAAAGTGCTTGGCGTAAGTCTTCCCATTAGTTCTTTTTGATCTTTGATCATTAACTATCCGCCTCCATTTTTAAATACGAAGAACAGGAATAATTTAATGCAAAATTCTTTTTTAACCATTAAACAAGCTGGTCAAAATGAAATTATTATCAAAAAATCAAAGTTTATTGCTTCTGTATCTCGTGTCACGGACGAAGCGAGTGCTCAAGCATTCATCGCCAGTATCAAAAACCAAAATAAAAAGGCTAACCACAATTGTTTTGCCTATGTCATTGGCCCAAATGATGATGTCCAGCGAGAAAGTGACAACGGCGAACCCAGTGGGACTGCCGGTATTCCAATCCTGGATGCCATTAAAAACATGGAGCTTCACGACACAGTAATCGTAGTAACAAGGTACTTTGGTGGCATCAAACTAGGTGCTGGTGGCCTAATTCGAGCATATAGTAACTCGGCATCGGATGTGATTGAAAGGGTTGGAATTAGTAAAATGACGCTTAAAACTGCACTTACTATTTCAGTATCCTATAAGTTAAATGATAAACTCCAATATTTTCTTAAACAAAATAATCTACCAATTACTAACGTTGAATATGACACCAGTGTTCGGGTAAGCACCGCCATTTCAAATCATGTGATTGATGACTTCAAAACAAAAATCAACAATTTGCTTGCAGGAGACGTTCAATTCAAGATTGGTAAGGAAGCTTATTTTGAGAGTCCAGTTTAGTCTAAAAAGAGTAGTTCACCTTCAATGAACTACTCTTTTTTGTTTGATTTGGTTTTATGCTTTGCCTTGGTTTTAGTGATTTCGTTTTCGTGATTAGCCTTACTGGTTGTTCCAGTCACAACGCGTTTAATCAAATTAAGCAAGGGTTGCCGGTTCTTTCCGACTAATCCAATGGCTTCCACAAAAAGCTCAATCCCAATCAAAGTGGCAACCGTCAACAACACTGATCCCCAGAAACTGGACAATGGATAGAGTAAAGAGATGAAAGCGAAAATTAACGCAATTCCGTAAATCACCAAAACTGTTTGTCGGTGGGTCAAACCAATCTGCATCAACCGATGATGTAAATGGTGCTTATCAGCGTGAGAGATGGGCTGTTTGTTCAAAATCCGCCGTAAAATTGCATAAGCGGTGTCCGAGATTGGGACTCCCAAAATCACAACGGGAATAATGACCGATATGAAGGTGGCGTTTTTAAGACCTTGTAAAGAAAAGACCGAGATCATAAAGCCAATTAATAAGGATCCCGTATCCCCTAGGTAGATTCGAGCTGGGAAAAAATTATACGGTAAAAAGCCCAAACAGGAAGCGGCAAAAGTAAAAATCATGATTGACACGTAAACGTTACCGACGTTTAAAAAGAATAAGCCGATGATTCCCATCGTAGTCAGAGCAATAATGGCAATCCCCGTCGCTAGTCCATCCAGTCCATCGATTAAATTAATTGAGTTCGTAATCCCGAGAATCCATATCCAGGTAATTGGTAGACTTAACCATCCCAGACTAACATCACCAAAGAATGGGAGCGTAATGGAGCTCATCTGAATGCCCGCAAAAATGTACACCCATAGTGCTGCTAGTGAGATCCCAATCACCTTTTGTCGTGGCTTCAATTCAAAAATATCATCAATGACCCCCGTCATAATGATAATAATTTCTCCGCCCAGAATTCCCCACAACTTACTAGATGGAATTTGGTTTCGCAAAAAAACGCAAGTCGTAATGGTATAAGCAATAAAAATTGCCAGACCACCCAACGTTGGCATTGGAATTTTATTTACACGTCTTTTATTCGGTTTATCAATGGCGCCAATTTTGAATGCTAAAATTCTGATAAAAGGGGTTAAAACCGCCGACATTATCATCGTTGCAAACAAATAGACGAATATTTCAAATTTCAATTAAGTATGGCCTTCCACGATTAAGTTTATATTCAATTATACAAACGGAAAATAACAAACACAAGCTTCCCTTTATTTAATTTAATGATAATTAAATCTAATGATAACAATTAAAATTTTGGTTTGTTTTTTAGTTCATTTCATATATTATATTAAATATAGAAATAGCTAAATCAATCACATACTTTTGAAAGGAGCCAAACATGCAAAATAAAGAAGAAAAGCCCCAAAAAGATGCTCCATTGTTAACTCAACTCGGTATCTTTGGGGTCATTTTATTCGTCTCAAGTCTAATCTCAGCACTCTTTCCCGCCAACTTTCCAGTTCCAACCCCAGTAATTGGATTAGTGATATTATATTTGTTATTGACCTTTAAAGTGATTAAACCAGAACAAGTTGAAAAGGTCGGATCATTTTTTATTGGAATCCTAGGATTCCTTTTTGTCCCTTCTGGAATTCAATTAGCGGCCTCCCTCGACATTATGAAACATTCTGGCGTCAAACTAGTGATTATGATCATTATTTCGACAGTCGTCATGTTGGTGTCGGTGGCTTTAGTTGCTACTTTTTTGATATGGGCCCGCAATAAAATTTTTGGCAAAAAACAAGACATCGATAAGGAGTAACCAAATATGCAAACGGAACTATTAAAATTTTTAGGCAATCCAATGTTTGGAATTGCTCTATCATTGGTGGTCTATCTGATTGGATCATTTCTATTTAAAAAATTTAACGGCTTTTTTCTTTTTCAACCATTATTTGTTGGGATGGTGCTCGGGATCTTTGTTCTCTGGTTAATGAGCAAAGCAACGGGGATTAACATTACCTGGATTTACACCAACTTGTATAAGCCAGGTGGTGATATTATTTTTTGGTTCCTCTTCCCTACCACGATTGCTTTCGCAGTCCCACTCTTCAAGCGAAACGACATCGTGAAAAAGTACTGGTTTGAAATTTTGTTATCACTAATAATCGGTTTAACCATTTCGGTAATCATCATGTACTTTGTCTCCAAGTTAATTGGATTAAACAAGTCGGAAATTGCTTCCATGCTTCCGCAGGCTGCCACTACCGCAGTTGCAATGCCAATCGCTCAAGGCATTAACGGTGTGCCAGCAATTACCGCCATGGCATGTATCTTAAACGCTGTTATTATTTACGCACTTGGCGACTGGATCATTAAAATATTCAGATTGAAGAACCCTATCGGAATTGGATTGGGTCTTGGAACGGCAGGACACACCCTTGGATCAGCTAAAGCTCTTGAACTTGGTGAAGTTCAGGGTTCCATGGCTGCGATTGCGGTGGTCATTATTTCGGTGGTCGTTGATATCATCGTCCCACTATTTGCTCATATTGTGAACCTTTAAAGTCAAATCAAAAAAGCTAGGCGATGTTAAACATAGCCTAGCTTTTTGTTCTATTATTCACTTAAATGATAGTTATACGTCGACACAATGATGTCCTGACGTGAATTCAAGGCACTTCTTAATCGAACAGCGGTCTGGTTATGAAGGACTTGTTGCCAGTAGTGTCTTGGTACAAATTGAGGAACCAGAACCGTCGTAGTATAATTACGATCCTCATCCTGTTTAGCAATAACGTCACAGAAACGAAGCACCGGATCGACAACCGAACGATACGAGGTATGAATATCGACAAATCGAATGTCTGGATACTCTTCTTTAAACTTCGTTGAAATTTTCTCTTCTTTTTGCGGATTATCGGCAAACGAAACGTGCATGGCAATAACGTTGTCACCAATCGATCTCCCATAGTTAATTGCTTGTCTAGTAACTTGGGTAACATTTCCCACTAACACGATTACCGTTGAACCAGCATAGGTATGATTCTCATAATTAGGATCAGTTGAAATACGCAGCTGCTCAGCAATTCGTTGATAGTGAAGATGAATTTTGTAAAACATCAAAAGGAGCAACGGCATGATAATGAGGTATGGCCAAACGTTTGCAAAATGAAGCGCAAACAGGAAGAAGACTAACATCACTGAGATGAACGCTCCAATAAAATTAATGACAGCCTTCACCGGCCACAAGCCATCTTTATTTCTGAACCAGTGAACAATCATTCCAGATTGAGACAACGTAAATGGAACAAACACACCAACAGCATAAAGTGGAATTAAGAGATTGGTTTTACCCTTAAAGAGGACAATTAAAACAATCGCCCCTAAAGCTAACGAAATAATTCCATTTGAATAACCTAGTCGGTCACCCTTATCCAGGTAGGCATGTGGCAAATATTTATCCTTAGCCATGTTGTAGGCCAAAATTGGAAAGGCAGAGAAACCAGTGTTAGCAGCAACAGCTAAAATCAAGGCAGTTGCAAGCTGAAGTAAGTAGTACATGATTCCGTGACCAAAGACATTGGTACCAATCTGTGATAAGACGGTATCCTTAGCGTTAGGAATAACTCCCATGTAGTAACTTAGAAAGGTAATCCCAGCAAAGAAGATTCCTAAAATAATGGCCATGATACCTAATGTATTGGCAGCGTTCTTTCGTTTTGGTTGTTTAAAGTTTGGAACCGCATTACTAATGGCTTCAACTCCAGTTAACGATGCTGAACCAGATGAGAATGCCTTAAAGAATAATACCAAGGTCATTCCTTTAACTGAGGTATTCAGTGGAGCATACGCATGATAAGTAATTTTATTAGTTAAAATATTATAAGCACCAACAATGATTAAAATGATAATCATCACAATAAATAGGTACACTGGAATAACCAGGAATGAAGCTGAATCATGCATTCCACGAAGATTCAAAATCATGATAAATATTACAATTAAGATTGCAATCGGAACCTGATAATTATATAGCGCAGGGATGGCAGAAGTAATCGCTTCAGTCCCAGAAGTCGTTGAAACGGCAACCGTTAACATATAATCAACTAATAGGGACCCACCGGCAACTAAACCAGCAGTGTCACCCCAATTGGTTCGGGCAACAACGTAGGCACCTCCACCAGATGGATAAGCATAAATAATCTGTCGATAAGATAATGTGATTGCGGCTAACAGAACCAACACTAGCAGTGCGACCCACATTTGATACATTAATGCCGCGGTCGATAAGGTAATCAAAACGGCAGTAATCTGTTCAGTACCATAAGCAACTGATGATAAGGCATCAGATGACAGCAATGCTAAACCTTTGAACTTAGTGAGAGATTGACCAGAGCCTTCCGTTGTCTTAAGCGGACGTCCAATAATTAATCTTTTTAAATACCGCCACATTTAATCCATACTCCTTTAATATGTCATATTTAACCTAGTAAAACTGTAATTTTAAAGTCAAATGCAATTGTACTACATTAAACTAGATAATTCATCATAATTGGAAATAAAAAAGAGTCCATTCGGACTCTTTTTGGTTAAAACTTAAATTACATCATTCCACCCATTCCAGGTTGTTGTGGAGCAGCTGGTTGATCATTATCATTTTTTGGTTGTTCGGCAACAACGGCTTCAGTAGTTAATAGAAGAGCTGAAACAGATGCAGCGTTTTGAAGTGCTGAACGGCTTACCTTAGTTGGGTCAACGACACCAGCTTTGATCATGTCTTCGTACTTGCCAGTCAATGCATTGTAACCAATGCCTGGTTTTTCGTCTTTCAAATGATCAACAATAACTGAACCGTCAATCCCAGCATTTTCAGCAATTTGTCTTACTGGTGCTTCTAGGGCTTTAACAACAATGTTAACTCCAGTTGCTTCATCACCTTCAGCGGGGATTTTATCAACGTCATTCAAGATGTTGATAAAGGCTGTACCACCACCGGGAACAAATCCTTCCTCAACAGCGGCTCTAGTAGCATTCAAAGCATCTTCAATTCGGTACTTACGTTCTTTAAGTTCAGTTTCAGTGGCTGCACCAACTTTGATAACAGCAACTCCACCAGCCAACTTAGCTAAACGTTCCTTCAACTTATCACGGTCAAAGTCAGAATCAGTGGCATCAATTTGTTGTTTGATTTCATCAATTCGTTTGTCGATAGCTTCTTTGCTACCCTTACCTTCAACGATAGTTGTGCTGTCTTTAGTAACGTTAACCTTATTAGCTTGACCTAATTGATCAATGGTAGTGTCTTTTAGATCTAATCCAAGATCAGAAGTAATTACAGTACCACCAGTCAAAGTAGCGATGTCTTGGAGTTGTTCTTTACGACGATCACCAAAGCCGGGAGCCTTAACAGCTACAACATTAAAGGTTCCACGCATCTTGTTCAAAACTAAGGTTGGAAGAGCTTCTCCACCAATATCATCAGCAATGATCAAGAGTGAACGACCTTGTTGTACGACTGATTGAAGTAATGGCAAAATGTCTTGGATATTAGTGATTTTCTTGTCAGTAATTAAAATGTAGGGATTATCTAGGTTAGCTTCCATTTTTTCTTGGTCGGTAACCATGTATTGTGACATGTATCCACGATCAAATTCCATACCTTCAACAACGTCTAAACTAGTGTCAACACCACGTGATTCTTCAATCGTAATAACACCATCATTACCAACTTTTTCCATTGCGTCGGCAATCAAATTACCAACCTTTTCGTTAGCTGATGAGATTGAAGCAATTTGAGCGATATCTTCCTTGCTAGTTACTTGGTGACTCATCTTGTGAAGACTGTCAACAGCTGTTCTAGTAGCCTTTTCGATTCCTTGACGAACTCCAACGGGATTAGCACCAGCGGTAACGTTCTTCATACCCTCTTTAACGATTGCTTGGGCAAGAACAGTAGCAGTAGTAGTACCATCACCGGCAACGTCATTGGTTTTAGAAGCAACTTCAGATACTAACTTAGCACCCATATTTTCAAAGTGATCTGGAAGGTCAATTGCTTTAGCAATGGTAACACCATCATTTGTGATTGTTGGATCTCCAGCTTTTTCTTCTAGAACAACGTTACGTCCCTTTGGACCCATAGTTGTTTTTACAGTGTCAGCTAATTTGTCAACACCATTTAACATCGAATTTCTAGCATTTTCAGAAAACTTAATTTCTTTAGCCATTATTATCACCTCATATTAATTAATTTATTTTTTATTATTTAACGATTGCAAGCAAATCTTTTTCGTGCATTACAAGGTATGGAGTACCATCATATTCAACCTTTGTACCTGCATACTTATCAAACATGACCATGTCGTCTTCTTTAACAGAAGGGGCAACTTTTTGTCCGTTATCAAGAACTCGACCCTCGCCTACAGCGACAACTTTACCCATCTGTGGTTTTTCTTTAGCGTTATTTGCTAAAACAATTCCACCGACGTTTTTTTCTTCTGGTTCTTGCACTTCGACAATTACGCGATCTCCTAATGGTTCTAACACGTTAATCCCTCCAATAAATATCTTTATTAAATTTTAGCACTTGCACTTATCAAGTGCTAACTTACATTCTTAATATATTATTTTTTCACAACTAATGCAAGAACTTTGCCCGATAAAAATAAAAAAGCATCCAAAATTGGATGCTTAATCTTTATCATAATGATCAATAAAATAGATCAATGTTTGTAGTTCATTAGTCAAATCAACATTATGAACTCTAATTTCCTTTGGAACCGATAATCGGACTGATGTGAAGTTTAAAATTCCTTTTACACCCGCTTTGGCAACTTGATCAGCAACTTGTTGAGCAACTTTACCAGGAACTGTGAGAATCACAACACTGATTTGTTGATCTTTAAGCTGTTTTACCAATTGATCCATTGGGTAAATTGGAACCCCACCTTGAATGGTATTAACATTTTTAGGATTAACGTCAAAAGCAGCGGAAATTCTAATATTACTATCCATGTGGAAGTTAAAATTCAAAAGGGCATGACCCAAGTTACCAACACCAATCAATGCTACATTGGTTAATTGATCTTGGTTCAAGATCTTCTTGAAAAATTCTAGTAAACTGTCTACGTCATATCCATAACCTCGCTTACCAAGGGCACCAAAATATGAAAAGTCACGACGAATTGTAGCAGAATCCACTTGAATTGCGTCGGCCAATTCATTTGATGATATTCGTTTCTTTCCACCGTCATGTAAAATATTTAAATAACGATAGTAAAGCGGCAATCGTTTCGCGGTTGCACGTGGAATTTTTGTTTCAGCCATTTTCAAATCTCCTATTATTATTGTCGAGATTAATAAGTCACAAAATTAATTCTAACATAAAGAAATTGTTTGTGAAATAATATAAAAATGAAATCAGCTGAAAAGCCCCACAGGGCAGGATAAATTAATTTAATAATTTGTTGTTAACGATTTATTTTTCATTTTCAGCCCACTCAAATTCTAATCCTGGATCAGCATTTAGTGAAGCTTTTCCTTTTTTCTGATGGTGCTGCATTGCCGCTGCAGCAGCTCCTATCATGGCTGCATTATCTCCACACAACTTAAGCGGAGCCTTGACAAATTCCACATTTTCCTTACTGGCAATCGCATCTAGTCGATTTCTAATGCCCTTATTCGCGGCAACTCCGCCAGCTAAAATAAACTCTTTTACAGGATAATTTTCAAGCGCACTTTGTGATTTTTTTGCCAAAACGTCCACTACGGCAGCTTCAAAACTAGCAGCTAAATCGTTCTTATTTAGAGTCTTTCCAATCTGATCGGCATGGTGAACGGTATTGATAAAAGCACTTTTAAGTCCGCTAAAACTAAAATCATAATTACCATCTGATTCCATCGCGCGTGGAAAATTAAAAGTATCCTTTCCCTTTTGAGCCATTTTGTCAACGGTTGGACCAGCTGGATAATTAATTCCTAAAACTCTCCCAATTTTGTCAAACGCTTCACCCGCGGCATCGTCTCTAGTCTCACCGATGATCTCAAACCTACCTTCTTCAGGCATAAAAACAAGCTCCGTATGACCACCAGATACCACAAGTGCCATTGCTGGAAACTCAATTGGCTTAATAAAGTTAGTAGCATAAATATGTCCTGCAATGTGATTAATTGGAATAAGGGGTAGATGATGAGCCCAAGCTACCACTTTGGCAGCGGTGACTCCAATCAAAAGTGCACCAACCAATCCTGGGCCATAGGTCACAGCTACTGCCGTTAAATCATCGTATGTGACGTTTGCACGTTTCAAAGCATCATTTATACAAATGGTAATCTCTTCAATATGATGACGACTAGCCACTTCTGGTACCACACCACCAAATCGCTGATGACTTTTAATCTGAGTTGCAACAACGTTTGATAAAATTTCTTTACCATCCTTGATAACAGCAACACTTGTTTCATCACAACTACTCTCAAACGCCAAGATCACACTATTATCTTGCATTAATACTCACCCGTCTCTAATTATCTTCCAAAATTATTTGGTGCCACTTTTTGCTTGGATAAATCCAGTTTCATTACCACAGCATCTTCACCATCATTATAGTAATCTGGATCAATTCCAACCTGAACAAACCCAAGATCCCGATTCAAATCTTGAGCTTTAATATTTCCTAATCGAATTTCGATTGAAACACTTTTAAGTCTCATCAGTCGGGCTCTTCTGATAATCATGGTAAGCAAAAAATATCCCAATCCGCGATTTTGGAATTTGGGTAACACCGCAATATTTTCAACGTGACAATTCTTACTATCACGAGAAATCGAACAACCGACAAAAGCAATCAATTCGTCGGCTTTCCTAATTACCAAGTATAAACTGTTTTTGTGCTTTTTTAGATCATTTAGGAAACGTTCTCGATCCCAAGCTGCCTTTTTGTCGTAAACCTCTTCTTCAACATTCACAATGTCAGGGATGTCAGTAATAGAACCCTTGCCAAAATAGTAATCGACTCCATTCACATCAACAATGTGATTTTTAATCTGAAGTCCACGCTGAATTTTGGCTTCTTCCTTTTTTTTAACGTTCTTTTTTAACCATGCCTCAATTTTCTTCAACATAAGACTCGTTTTCCCTCCCCGGGTTTAACTTTTGCCAGTCTGCTTGTGCTTTGGTTAAACGAAGATAATTGGGATTAAAATTGTTAACATCAGCAACTGGTTCTTGCTTTTCCCCATAGATACCAATTTTAGCTGCCTGTGGCAGGTTATCAATTCCAGTCATATATTTAAAATCTTTCCCGAAATGTTGTTTTAAGCGCTCGGAAAAATGAGCAACATCACTTCCAACGAATACGATGGGCTCATCAAACTTGTCCAGTTCGGTCATCCACTTATAAAAATTAACGTGTTGATCTTTAATTACCGACTCGGGACCACGATCGGAAGTACGGTACAGACCAGTAAACAAATTATCGTTTCTACCATCAAATAATGGCACTACCAACTGGTCGTGTTTTTGCACGTTTAAAACAAGCGCCATGAGACTTGAAATGCCAACCAAATCAATATTCAATGTATCGGCCAAAACTTTTCCAACCGTGGTGGCAATTCTAATCCCAGTGTATGAACCAGGACCATTACTTACGACTACCCGATCCAGATCTTGTGGAGTTAAATTGGCATACTTAACCAACTTTTCAACCACCGGCATTAAGTATTCAGCATGTTTTCTATGCGTTGTCATCGTGGTTGTTGCTAGCACCTGTTCGTCTTTTAAAACTGCCACAGTTAATGGTTGATTAGAGGTATCAACTGCTAAAACGTGCATGTTATTTACTTCCTTCTTTATTCAGCTTCTTCCATTTAATTTCGGCAATCGATTTAGTATCATCGTTGACCGAAATATCGTGGATCGATTGAATTTGATCACCGGTCTTAATGAGTTTGCTTCGACTTACGACCGGATCACCATATGTAACTTCATCTTCATACTTAATACTTACTTGCTTTGGAACGTGAGTTGCCAAAAAATCATAGGATAAATCATCAACCATCCATCCAATGTATTTGGCATTATTGACATGAAAATTCCAATCAATGTCAGTAAAACGAACGTGATACTCAGTCTTCATAAGATTTTGTTCATCATGAATTTGAGGAATCTTTCTTAACCGTTGAATCCTTCTTACTCGATCACAGTGATAGGGAGTAATCATATCTTCCTCTAATCGAACCATTTTTCTGGATTTAATGTCCATCATGACCCACAAACTGCCAACATGAACTAATTCATTCCCGTTAACGTCTCTAACCCAGAATTCACGGTACGCAAAGTACTTAGTGTATGAAGTTCCCCTCGTTTGAACCTGAATTTTTTCATGAACTTTAGGAAGACGCGTAATATCCATGTCGGTTTGAACAACAACCCAAGTTACGCCATGTTCAATCACATGTCTGGTACTTACACCGAGTGCTTTTGCTTGGTCCTGTGAAATCATAATGATCACGTCAATTAACATTGAAAGAGTAATGTTACCCAGTAAATTGGTTTCATAGTACTCAACTACATGGTCTTCAGAAAAAATATCTCCAGTCATCTTAATTCCTCTTATCTTATTCTATGTGGTGGTATTGATTATAAACATCCTGACGGACTAACCCATTTTGCTTAGCGACTTGCTTAATCGCGCCATTGGGCTTTTCACCGTTACTAATTAATTGATCAACCTGCTCGTAAACCGATAATTGAGCTTCATTTTGCTTCTCTTCATGAAGTTTAAACCCGTCTGGATTCCCAGAAACTAGAATGACAAACTCTCCTCTAATCTCATTTTGTTTGGACCATTCCACTAAATCGTCAAGACCACCACGAACGTATTCTTCAAACTTTTTAGTGAGCTCTCTTGCAAGCACTGCCTGCCGATTGCCAAAAACCTTTTGCATGTTTAAGAGCGTCTTTTTAAGTCGATGAGGAGCTTCATAAAAAATCAAGGTCGGATATTCTTGTGCTAAAATCTTTAGTTCATCAACCTGCTCTTTGGGTTTCCGTTTTAAAAATCCATAAAACAAAAACGGTTGAGGTTTAAGTCCTGAAGCAATTAAACTAGTAAGGCCAGCGTTTGGTCCCGGAATGCTTATCACGGAAATATCATGTTCAATGCATTGCTTTACTAACTCACGTCCAGGATCACTAATTGAAGGCATCCCTGCATCACTGACTTGTGCAATTGAAATCCCATTGATTAATTTTTCAACTAATTCAGGTGCTCGTTGTTCAGTATTATGCTCATGAAAACTAATTTGTTTGGTCGTAATATCAAAATGATTTAAAAGTTTCTGGGTATTCCTCGTATCTTCAGCAGCAATCAAATCAACATCTTTTAAAATATTGATGGCTCTAATCGTCATATCATCAAGATTACCAATTGGTGTAGGAACCAGATATAAACTGCCCTTGTTATGATCTGCAAAACTTTTTTGAACTGATAAATCCAATGGAATTACCTTTCTCCGTAAATGATATCGGTACAAAACATACAACTACTATTACTATTACGCCGTTTTCCATAAAACTGTGTGCAAACATGAAATCCTTCGTTATACAATTTTTCCAAGTTTTTCTTGGACATCGAAAGTTGCTGCTTCTTTTTGTTTTTCCCATCTTTTCCCGAAATTAACTCTCGAAGATGTTCATTTTCAATCTTCAGTTCTGAATTTTCCTCGATGACTTTATCAATTTCATCCCGAAGATCACCAATTTTTTCACTCATTAATTCCGATTGTGATTCCAAATTATTAAATTCTTCGTTAACATCTGATTCTTTCAATCGACTTTTGCTCCTCCTTCAATGACTGCTAAACATTTCAGGGTAATAACCTCCAAAATATTTTGGAAGCTAACGTTTAGATCTTGTTTTTTGGCACTGTTCAAGAACGTTGTGATGATTTCAATTAATTGATCATCTGATAACTGGTTAGCCATCTGTTTCAAAAGGGAATACTGATCACCAAACCCTAAACTATCAGGCTTTAATTCCCTAAACTTGACATCAAAGACATCCTTAAAAATTTGATAAATCATTTTTAAAGTCATCTGTTGTTCAAACCGACCCGTTATATTAGGCATAAAGCTAATTTGAACGCTCGTAAAAGCGCGATAATCATCATTAACTAATTCATTAAACCAGTGCTCAACTATCTCTTTAACCTTGTTAAACCAACCGTCTTCAAGCATTTTATCAATTGAAGATAAGTCCTCAGTTAATTCTAAAATAAGATTACTAGACGTTTTCGATAACCCTCTATCAGTTACGTACTTAATCAAGTTATCTTCGTTAATTTTTGGAAATTCTACTAACTGCGTTCTAGATATGATGGTTGGTAATATCTTTCGATAGTCATTGGTAAGTAAAAAGGAATTAACTTGCCCATTTGGCTCTTCAATAAACTTCAAAAGACTATTAGCAGCACTAGTAGTCATCGTATCGGCCCCGTCAATAATGAAAACCTTCTTGTTTCCTTCAACCGCACTTTTAGAAAATTCATGTTTTAAATGTCGAATTGAATCAACTTTGATACTTCTGCCATCGGGTTTGATCATCACCACATCAG
This sequence comes from Fructilactobacillus sp. X3R5C2, assembly GCF_059901175.1. Lineage (NCBI taxonomy): Bacteria > Bacillati > Bacillota > Bacilli > Lactobacillales > Lactobacillaceae > Fructilactobacillus > Fructilactobacillus sp. X3R5C2. The sequence continues at coordinate 39,783 of NZ_JBWXVC010000006.1, read as the reverse complement.
GATGTTCGTCTTCTGCGATCCGGACACACTCATTACAGATGCCACATGGCATGCCATTTTGAACGTTATTACAAAACAAACGCATTGCAATCGTCTTTGCAACCGCTAATTTTCCCAAACCATCCGAACCCGAAAAAAGATACGAGTGACTGAGATCTTGAGCCGAAATAACGCCCATAAAGTGTTGTGTTAAAGTAGCTTGTTTTTGGGTAGCCTGTTTAATTATGGTCTGAGCTAAAGTTTCTTCTACCATTATATTAACTAACTAGAAGCGATTTAATGATTCCATTGGCAAAATCATAACCGTTGCTCCTCCAACCTGAACTTCAACCGGATAAGACGTCTCACTAATGCTTCCAGCTAAACTAACCGGTGGTGTCATGTATTGTTTTCTAGTTTCACAGGTTGTTTTAATGATATCCAAAATCTCGTCGACCTTATCATCTTTAGCTCCAATCAAATAAGTGACGTTTTTAGCCTTCAAGAATCCACCTTTAGTGGATAATTGGGTTGCTTGGATCTTATGTTTGATGAATTCAGATTGTAATTTGGCTGCATCCTTATCTTGGACAATTGCAATAATTAACTTCATAACTGATCCTCCTATTTACTTTCGTTAAAATATCTAGCTGCTCTCTTATACAACACGGAAATGACCTGATCTACTACTTGTTCAATTGGCTTAGTAGCATCAACCTTAATAACCCGCTTGGGGTTCTGTTTGGCAATTTCATCATAAGCTTCATGAACCCGAACGTAAAAATCGTGTTCTTGAAGATCCAAACGATTAACTTCCCCACTCCGATGTTCAGCAATGCGGTCTAATCCAACGTCGACTGGGACGTCAAAATAAATGGTGGTATCAGGCATTAAACCCTCAGTAGCAAACTGATTCATTGATAAAACGGCGCTTTCACCAAGTTCTCGGCCCGCTCCTTGATACGCAATTGAACTGTCAAGATAGCGGTCGCACAAAACTAATTGACCGGACTTTAAAGCTGGCAAAATAGTTTTAACTAAATGCTCTCTTCTGGCCGCCGCAAACAAAAGCGCCTCACAACGGTCATCCATATCTGACTCGTTTTTATTCAAAATTATCTGCCGAATTTGCTCGGAGACTTGGTTCCCACCTGGTTCACGAGTAGTTAGCAATTGGTCTTTAAGCATTGGTTTAATTTTATCAACCACCTGATTTAAAACGGTGGTTTTTCCAGCACCATCAGTGCCTTCAAATGTAATAAATTGTCCAGTCATATTAGATTCAGTCCCAGCATTTTTGCTATTTTCATTGTACTTTAAGTTATATTTATTGTCTATTTAAAAAGCCAGCTAGGATCTAGCTGGCTTACGTTTAGTTTTCATATACTGACGGTTGAATCCGATCATTTTTAATGTTTCGTTTTCGTGCTTGCCGATACATAAACATGTATTTTTGCTTTGTAAGCATCGTTTGTGCAAATAAGTGACTGTCCGTTTCGGAAACGGCTTGTTCAGTTTGCACGGCCTGATCCCAATCATTTTTTAAAAAATTGATGGTATCAAGCAATTGGTCATCATAATTTTGCTTCATAGAACTATATCTAAATAACGAAAACATCGTTCATCCCTCACATTTCGGTGCGTCCAGAAACTGCCTTTGAAAGGGTCATCTCATCTGCATATTCGATGTCACTTCCGACTGACAGTCCATGAGACAATCTGGTAACTTTAATGCCTGCTGGCTTAATTAACTTTGCCAAATACATTGCCGTTGCTTCTCCCTCGGGAGTGGCATTAGTAGCAATGATGACTTCTTTAACTTCTTCGTTTTTTTGCAGTCGTTTGATTAAAGAGCTGATATTGATGTCTTCAGGACCCTTCCCCTCAATTGGGGAAAGCACTCCGTGTAAAACGTGATAAAGACCATTATAATCCTTCATTTTTTCCATCGTCATCACATCTTTAGACTGTTCCACTACCATAATCTTACTTTGATCACGACTTTCATCGGTACAGATCTCACAGGGATCGGTCTCGGTGATATTGCCGCAAATTGAACAAAAACGCAAATCATTCTTAGTTGAAGTTAAGGCATCCGCAAAGTTTTTTACATCGGTTTTATTCATATCAACCGTATAAAACGCCAATCTAGTAGCGGTCTTTCTGCCAATTCCTGGCAAATGCATGTAACTATCGATTAGCTTAGCAATTGGTTCTGGGTATTGCATTTAAATCCCTTCTTCTACATACCTGGAATATTCATTCCCTTGGTATACTTCCCCATCTTATCTTGAGTGGTCTTTTCAATCTGTGAAAGTGCATCGTTAACCGCACTGATCACTAGATCTGAGAGCATGTCTGGATCATCTGGATCAATGGCCTCTGGTTTGACGTTCATATCCTTCATCTTGCGATCACCAGTAAAGGTAACGGTCACTATATCTTCTGGAGCTTTTCCAGTGAATTCACTCTTCTCAATTTCTTCTTGTTCATTTTGCATTTGTTGTTGCATCTTACGAGCTTTTTGCATCATCTTTCCCATGTTCATTCCGTTCATAATTATTCTCCTTTTAATTAATCATCTTTAACATCAATTATATCATCACCAAACATCTGCTTGGCAGTATTAACCGAATCATTGTTATCTTTATCTTTGGTCGTTTCAGTTTGTTCTTGCTTTTCGTAAGCTTCGTTCGTATTAGAAGTCGCTTTTTCTGACTTGGGGGTTGACTGAATTTTTTCATTATGAGACCGGTGATTTTTAAGGTAGTCACTTCTAAGTTGTGGCCATTCATCATTTGGTACAAACACAACCGTTGGAACAAATCCTAAAATACGATCAAGGCCATTTTGAAGTGCATCCATCAAATCACCATCGGTTCCAGCCTTCTGATACAAAAAGCCATAATCAAAGGCAACAACAACTCCCTTATCACTCGCAGCAACTGGGTTTGAGACATGCATCACGGCTCGTTGCGTGACCGACAACGACTGAAGTAATTCCTGCCAGATATCCTGATAAGTAGTCAGATCTTTTCTAGTGGCCTTTTCTAGGATATCGTAAACTTTCGTCAAATTAACTCGGACCTGTTTGGTGGAATCATAATGAGAGGAATCAGCGATTGGCTTAGATTTAGTTGATTTAGGTTGCTTATCATCATCAGTTGACGTTGACCCATTGCCCAGTTCCGACTTTAACTCACTAACTTGATTTTGCAGCTCAGACAGTTGCTTTTTTAAAACTTTCGTATCCTTATCATCGCTTTTTGATTCGTTATCTGGGTCACTTTCTTTTTGATTTGCCAGTTTAACCGTTAAAATATCCAAATAAACATCGGGATGAGAAGAATAACGCATTTGATTTTGAACGTCACTCATAATTTCAACGTAATGATATATTAAATTACTATCCACCTTATCAGCAATCGCCTTAAAATTGTCGCCTAAAAGTCCAAGTTCGCTCTTTTGGACCATTTCTGGATCCTGATGATATAACAAAATATTCTGACAATAATCAATTAAGTCCTCAATAAACTGATTAGCATCTTTGCCGTCATCAAGAATTTCTTGAACCATTTTTAAACCCGTCGAAACGTCTGAATTAAAAACGGCCTCAAAGTACGACTGAATTCGATCCCTGGTGACACTGCCAGTGACTGACAAGGCACTTTCATATGTCACCTTATCATTACTGTAGGAAAGAGCTTGGTCAAGGATACTAAGTGCATCACGCATTCCACCCTCAGCACTTTTAGCGATTACCTTTAGCGCCTTGTCATCGTACTCAATGCCCTTTTTTGAAAGGATGTATTCCATTCGTTGCAGGATATCACTAGCCTTGATTCGCTTGAAATCAAAACGTTGTGTTCGTGAAATGATGGTAGCAGGAATCTTTTGGGGTTCAGTGGTAGCCAATATGAAAATGACGTGCTCCGGCGGCTCTTCTAGTGTTTTAAGCAAGGCATTAAAGGCCCCCGTCGACAACATATGCACTTCATCAATGATATAAACTTTATATTTACCTTCCGTTGGGGAATACTTCGCCTTATCGCGAATATTTCTGATCTCTTCGACCCCATTATTAGAAGCAGCATCAATTTCAATGACATCATTAAACGCACCCTTATTAATTGCTAAGCACGTTTCACACTCATTACAGGGTTCTCCATCCTTTAAATTAGGACAGTTAACCGCTTTAGCCAAAATTTTAGCGGCGGAAGTTTTTCCCGTTCCACGGGGACCTGTAAATAAATACGCATGACTAATCTGGTTAGTTATCAATGCGTTTTTTAAAGTCTGAGTAATAACCGGCTGCCCGACAATTTCATCAAATCTTTGTGGACGCCAGGTCCGATATAGTGCTTGATAACTCATGAAATGCTTCCTTTCACTGAAAATTGATACCATTAATTATTATATCTTGAAAATTGACGAAATGCTAATAACTTTAAACGACAATTTGTCCAAAAAAAATCTCCCAGTCAAACGACTAGGAGTTTAATTTCTAAAAACGAGAAGCACAAGGCAAAAGATACTTAGTGCTGCTTCCTTCCGGACCTGACACGGTTCGTAAGTCTGCCCTTGCTTCAGGGCCTTACGGCATTAATTATCATAACCGAAAAATCCACAAATGTCTAGGAATATTACCGTGATTTGCGTTTATCTTTAAAGAATTTCTTCATCATATTACCAGATTGGGTGGCTTTCAATCCACTTGTAACTTGAACCTGATGGTTTTGTCTTGAATCATTCAGGGTATGATAAAGACTTTCAACGGCTCCTGCTTTCTCATTTTTTGCTCCATATACTAATCTTTTAATCCTGGTATTAATAATCGCACCAGCACACATTAAACAAGGCTCAACCGTCACGTACATCTCACAATCATTTAAACGCCAACTCTTTAAATTGATACACGCTTCTTCAATCGCAATGATTTCAGCATGCTCGGTTCCAATCTCCGTGTGTTCACGCAGATTATGTCCCTTCCCAACAATTTGACCGTCCTTAACGATTAATGCTCCAATCGGTACTTCACCAATGACGTAAGCATGGTTAGCTTCATTTAAAGCTTGGTCCATAAAATACGCATCATTTTCATTCATTTATGACTTCCTTTCTACTCTTTAAAATGTAATATCCCTTATCACGTTTAACGATTTGTACGTTACCAAAAACCTTATTCATTAATTTTTTAGCCGAGGGTGCTCCCTGCTTCTTTTGTAAAACCACCGTCAACGTTCCATCATTAACCAGGTGGTCATAAGAACCCGTAATCATTTCATCGACAACTTTTTTTCCGGCACGAACGGGGGGATTAGTTACAATGCCCGCATACTTTTGGGAAATATTCTGATACCCATCAGAAACAAAGATATCTACGTTATCAATCTGATTGAGATCCGCATTCTGTTTAGCCAGTTTTAACGCTAAATTATTGACGTCTACCATAGTAAAATGCCGTTCTGGATTTGTCTTGGCCAAAAACAGACCAATCGGGCCGTAACCACATCCCATGTCTAAGATTGCTCCCTGAGGCATTTCATTAACATCGACATTATTAATCAAAACCCGCGAACCATAATCCACGGTATTTTTAGAAAACACACCGTTGTCTGTCACAAAACTTAGCGTGGTTTTAAGTAAAGAAAAGTTCCAATGCTTTTCCTCATGTTTAACATCAGGATTTGCGGTATAATAAAAGTCGTTCAAAATTAATCACATCCTAAAAAAATAATATTTAAACCATAAACACTATATATAGCGTCTAATTCCTATCAATTTCACTATATATGGTGTTTTTTTCTGTTGAAAATTTCACTTTTTGAGAGTAAACTCATCAAGTGAAAGATATCAAGGAGATGAAACAAAATGAAAAAAATTACTGTATTTACCAAGAACAATTGTATCCAATGCAAGATGACAAAACGTTTCCTTAGCGAACACAACGTTGACTTCGTTGAAAAAAACACATCCGAAAATCCGGAATACGTCGCTTACCTGAAGGGTGAAGGCTTTCAAGCTGTTCCAGTTGTTGAGAGTCAAGCACTTGAAGCATTTAGTGGGTTTCAACCTGACCAATTAAAGAAACTAGTTGGTTAAATTTTTCATATTTATAGTATAATACAAAACCAACGTTTCAGATATTTCGTACGACACGATTAAGGGAGAGTAATCCAATATGTCTTTAAAAGATTTGCACGATGTTACGTATTACGAACTAAATAATGAAATTAATATCCCTGTCGATGGCAGAATCCAATTGGAAAAAGATCAGGAAGCTTTAAAAGCCTTTTTCAAAGAAAACGTTAATCCAAATACCGTTAAGTTTGATTCTTTAAAAGATCGTTTTGATTATCTAATTAAGCATAATTACATTGAAGAGGATTTTGTAAATAAATATCCTTTTTCATTCATTGAAAAATTATACAAGTATTTGGAAAAACAAGATTTTCACTTCAAATCATTTATGGCTGCATACAAGTTTTATGCTCAATACGCCATGAAAACTGATGACAATTCCATGTACTTAGAAAGCTACATAGACAGAACCGCAATGAACGCCTTGTTTCTTGCTGATGGCGATCAAAAGCTTGCCATGGATCTTGCTGATGAATTAATTCATCAACGCTTTCAACCAGCTACTCCAACTTTTTTAAATGCTGGAAAGAAACGTCGGGGGGAGTTGATTTCGTGTTTTCTACTTCAAACCACCGATAACATGAATACCATCGGTCGTACCATTAATTCGGCCCTTCAATTATCCAAAATTGGTGGTGGAGTTGGGATCAACCTTTCTAACCTTAGAGCGGCCGGCGACCCTATTAAACACATTCAAGGAGCAGCTAGCGGCGTTCTTCCAGTAATGAAGTTACTAGAGGATAGTTTTACCTATTCTAATCAATTAGGCCAAAGAAACGGTGCTGGGGTTGTTTATTTAAGTGTCTTCCATCCCGACATCATCGAGTTCTTAGGGGTTAAAAAGGAAAATGCCGACGAAAAAATTCGGGTTAACACTCTTTCCCTGGGTGTAGTTGTCCCAGATAAATTCTATGAACTAGCTAAAAACAATGAAGATATGTACTTATTTAGTCCGTACGACGTTGAACGTGAGTATGGCGTTCCCTTTTCTTACGTCGATATCACTAAAGAATACGACAACATGGTCAACAACAAGAATATTCGCAAAAAGAAGATCAGGGCACGTGAACTAGAAACAGAAATTGGTAAGTTACAACAAGAGTCCGGCTACCCATACATTATCAATATCGACACCGCCAATCGCGATAATCCAGTTGATGGAAAAATCGTCATGAGTAACTTATGTACTGAAATTATGCAAGTCCAAACCCCATCAATTGTTGATGATGAACAAAATTACGAACAGCTTGGAACCGATGTTTCTTGTAATTTAGGGTCAACGAACGTTGTCAATTTGATGGCTTCTCCCGACTTCGGTAAATCAGTCGAAGCCATGGTCAAAGCTCTAACTTTTGTGACCGATCATTCATCAATTAACGTTGTTCCATCAGTCAGACGTGGCAATGAATTAAGTCACTCAATTGGTTTAGGAGCTATGGGTCTTCACTCTTATTTTGCTAAAAATCATATGTATTATGGTTCAAAAGAATCCATTGAATTTACCAGCACCTATTTCATGTTATTAAATTACTGGACCTTAAAGGCCTCAAATCAAATGGCCAAGGATCGCGGTAAGGTCTTTCATAACTTCGACAAGAGTAAGTACGCTGACGGTTCTTATTTTGATCAATACGTAAATAAAAGTTGGGCGCCAACTTCCAAAAAAGTCAAGTCATTGTTTGATGGCGTCTTTATTCCAACTGAAAAAGATTGGGAAGATTTAAAGAAGTCAATCATGGAATATGGTTTGTACCATCAAAACCGAATGGCAGTTGCTCCAAACGGTTCCACCGCTTACATCGGTGATGCTACCGCTAGTCTGCACCCGATTGTTCAAAAAATTGAAGCCAGACAAGAGTCCAAAATCGGAACAATTTACTATCCGGCCCCCTACCTTTCTAATGACACCATTCCTTACTACGAATCAGCTTACGACACGGACATGCGAAAGGTGATTGACGTTTACGCCGCCGCTCAAAAACACGTCGATCAGGGAATGAGTTTGACTCTCTTCATGCGCTCAACCATTCCTGAAGGGCTATACGAATGGAAAGACAGTCGAAGTAACAAAATGTCCACCAGAGATTTAACGATCCTTCGCAATTACGCCTACAAAAAGGGAATTAAATCGCTCTACTATGTTCGGACATTTACCGATGACAACACTGAAGTTGGTGCTAACGAGTGTGAAAGCTGTGTAATTTAATCTTTAGGAGGGAATTTATGGACATTAATAAAGTTTTAACCGGAAAGTTACAGGGAAACTACAAGGCCATTAATTGGAATTCCATTGGCGACGAGATTGATAAAGCCACCTGGGAAAAACTAACCGAACAGTTCTGGCTTGATACCAGAATTCCTTTGTCAAATGATTTAAAGGATTGGCGTTCGCTTGACGATGATCATAAATGGATTGTTGGTCACGTTTTTGGTGGCTTAACTTTACTGGATACCTTACAGTCTCAAGACGGAATGGCCGCCCTTAGAAATGATGCTGTTACCCAACATGAAATTGCGGTTTTAAATAACATTCAGTTTATGGAATCCGTTCACGCCAAAAGCTATTCATCCATTTTTTCAACTTTAAACACCCCTGATGAAATTGATGAAATCTTTCATTGGAGTGATACAGAAGAATTCCTCCAAAACAAAACGAAAAAGATCTATTCGTTATACCATGACGATGGTCATCCATTAAAAAAGAAAATTTCTAGTGTGTTCCTTGAAACTTTTCTTTTCTACTCTGGATTCTATACTCCCATCTGGTACCTCGGTCATAACGAGCTTCCAAACGTTGCTGAAATCATTAAATTAATTATTCGTGACGAATCGGTCCACGGAACATACATTGGCTATAAATTCCAAGTTCAGTTCAACCAATTAGGTGAAAATGAACAAAATGATTTAAAGGATTGGATGTATAACTTCTTGTACGACCTTTATCAAAATGAGGAAAAGTACACCCATTTGCTTTACGACCAAGTGGGATGGTCTGAAGATGTTTTAACTTTCATTAGATATAACGCCAATAAGGCCCTCATGAATCTAGGACAAGATCCAATGTTCCCTGATACTGAAGCAGACGTTAACCCAATCGTTATGAACGGAATCTCCACCGCTACGGTCAATCATGACTTCTTCTCCCAAGTCGGTAACGGTTATCGACTTGGTAACGTTGAAGCAATGAGCGATTCCGACTACGATATTGGTAATAAAAAGAACCCAAAATAATTGTTCAACTAAAAAGAGGTTTCAGAATTAATTCTGAAACCTCTTTTTTATGGCATATTTTCTTCAACATTTTCAATCGTGGGACGTTCACTAACCACCGATAAGAGCTGTAGCATCGTGAATACCAATGAATTATCCTTACGGTATACGAAGTACTTAGACACCCAGTTATCGACGTATTTCTGCTTATAAGACCGCAATCCTTGAAAGCTATAGAACGCATCACCATACTGATAAATTAAGTGAGCAATTTTTTCGTTAATAAAACTAAATTTTGATTCACCCACATTAGCTAGGGGTGCCATTCCTAAGTTAAACCACTTGTAACCCTCATCCTTTGAATACCTGAAGAGATGAATGAAGATTCCATCCATAATTCCAGACGGAGCATCATTTCCCGACCGCATTAAGTCAACCGAAGTCATCACTCGATCACCCGTTGGCATGATGTTAGCAAAAGCTACAATCGCATCATTTTTATCGCGAATGACCGCAATTGGAGCCTGGTTTAAGTAATATGGATCAAAGAAGCCCAGAGAGAAGCCCTTTTCATCACGTCCATTGAGCCACTCATCAGAAATTCGTTTAAATTCACCCATCTGTTCTTTAGAAAATGGTGGATCTAAAACCTCAAAACGATAGCCTTCCCGATCGAACTTGTGCATTAATGCCCGTTCACCTCGATGCCGCTTACCGGTGAGCGAAAAGTCAGTCAAATCAACGTGACCCTCTTCTCCAGCCTTAATAAAGTCAAAGCCCTTTTCGTGAAGTAACATTGTTAGTGATTCTCCAACTTCGTAAAACACCAGGGAGAAATCAGCTTTGTCAGCATCACTCATGAACTGGTCAATCGCTGGATCTAATTTATCCTGATTTCCAATTGGTTCACCCATCACAATTAACTTATTCGCCTTCTGCTTATACATGAAAATGACTTCGTCTTCACTATCTTCAGCGTAGAAGTAAACCTTTTTATCACGCAAAAAGACTAAGTGACTAACTTCGTTTCCACCAAATTTGCGAATAACATTGCGAATTCTAACTTCATCAAAGGGTTGATTCAACCATGGGATGCGAGCGTATGTTAAGTACTTGTACAACATAAACAGGATAATAAAGGCAATGATAATGCCCACAAATCCGGTTAACCAGACCTGTTCAGATGGTAAAAGATACACATTCATCATTTTGATGGGAGCGTGTCTACTAGACAAGTTATGATTACTCATGTAGATTCCGATGATGGAATACATTAAGAAAGTTCCAATAAAAATGATGCCGTCAAAAATTGCATTTCCCCACGAGTACGTGAGTTTTTGCCGATACATGCCCTTTCTTGATAACCACAAACAAATAATGATAAATCCTAACAGTAACGTTAATTTTAGTGGAAAGTCCTCTTTCCACAGGGTGTTAGCAATGGCAAACAACAAAATGATAACGGTCGGCCAGAAAGCTTTGTGGACTCTTGATCCTACCCCACGTGCTAATCCAATTAGTAAAATCCCAATAATCACGTTCGACAACTGTCCTAAAAAGAACAGCGTGTATGGCGCCAGTGATAAATAGAGTGGATTAACAAGAGCCAAATTAGGAATAGTCGCATACAAAATCATCATGATTCCCGAAAAGTACATAAAAATCGTAATGATCAGCTGGGCCGACCTATGAACAATCGTTTTCGGAATATCATCCAGAAAATTGTTAATTCGTGCTCCCATTTCGTGGAAAAAGAGAAAGGCCCCCACGAAAAACGGGAGAAAATAGTAGAAAATTCGGTACAACAGCACCCACACGGCAGCAATTGTCGGTGACACCCCAAGCAAACTCAGGCTACCAATCATCATCGTATCAAATGACCCAAGACCACCTGGCAACATTGAGACCACCCCAATTACGTTGGCAATAATAAAAATGGGAAAAACGTCCCAAAGATTAACATTAATCTTCATGAAGTATCCAATAATTAAAAACAACATGGCACAGCTCCCCCATTCGAGGCAGGAACCGAGGATCAGTTGAAACTCACGTTTTAGGGTTAAATCACTAAAGAACTCAGAATTACTGAATCTAGTAAATAGGAAAATCACTGGAAAATAAACTCCCCCACCTACTAACCAAATCCAATCCTTGGCATACTGAGATCCAATGCCAAATCCAAAGATCAAAACTAACGAAACCAAACAATAGGTAGAAAGTCCTGCCAGTAAGAACAAGGCAATCTTAGAAATGGCATATAATACCTGCTTCTTACTAGCATTTTTACTGTAAAACATCGCTCTCAAACTGGCCCCAAGAAAGCCACCAAACCCAGCAATATTGGTAAATGTGTTAACAATCCACCCGCTCTTGACGATGTAGGACGGTTTAAACTTGCCAGGAAGAAACTCCGTAATAGTAAAATCATATATTAACATTGGTAACACAGCCACAAATCCTAAGATCGTTAAAATAATTAACGTTGTTGGTGACTGTGACGCAAGGCTCGCTCGCATTTCCTTTCCATTAATCTCAGAAAGCACGTGGGTCGCCTCGTAAACAACAAACACAAGGACCAAGGTGACAAAAATCCCCTTAATCCAGGCAGAATATTTGTTATAGAAATCCATAACTTTATTAAATGCTTTTTTCAATTGTTAACCCCCAAAAAATCGGCTAACTTCATTCTCTCAATTTTTATGACATAAAACAACTTTATTTAAACAATATTAAGGCAAAAAAAAACGTGCTTTTGCACGTTCTTTTTAGTCATCGACTACTTAAGAGTTACAGTAGCACCAACGGCTTCAAGCTTGTCCTTGATGTCGTTAGCATCTGATTCTGAAGCGCCTTCTTTAATAGCTTTAGGAGCGCCATCAACTAAGTCCTTAGCGTCTTTCAAACCAAGACCAGTGATATCTCTAACTGCCTTGATAACCTTAATCTTTTCTTGACCTGCTTCAGTAAGTTCAACGTCGTATGAATCCTTAGCAGCACCTTCACCACCAGCAGCACCTGCAGCTGCAACTGGAGCAGCAGCAGAAACATCAAATTCATCTTCGATTGACTTAACCAAGTCGTTTAAATCAGTGATTGAAGCTTCTTTTAATTGAGCAATAATATTATCTTTATCAAAAGCCATTTTAATTTCCTCCTATTAGGACATTTAATCTATTTTTATTAAGCTGCATCACTATCGTCACCATTGTCATCTTTATCAACAACGGCATTAACAGCATAAGCAACCTTACGGATAGGATCTTTCAAGATGTTAGCAAGAGTTGAAAGCAATTCTTCACGGCTTGGTAGAGCAGCAAATTCATTGATTTCATCAAGTGAAGCGATCTTCCCTTCGATAATTCCACCCTTGATTTCAAGTTCAGGATTATCATCAGCGAAGTTCTTCAAAATCTTGGCTGGAGCAACTGGGTCTTCATCAGAAAATGCAATAGCAGTAGGTCCAACAAAAGTATCTTTCAAATCCTTAACGTCTGCTTTATCAGCAGCACGCTCTAAAATTTTATTTTTAATAACACTCATTGAGACATCATTATCACGCAATTGTTTACGTAAATCAGTATCTTGAGCAACACTTAAACCTCGGTAATCAACAACAATTGCTGATACAGCTTTTTGAAATTGGTCAGCAACTTCATCAACCTTTTTGGCTTTAGTATCAATAACTTCTTTTTTTGGCATATTATTTCACCTCCCAATGTATTTTGGGACTTAATAAAAAATCCCTATGTTCGCCAAAACATAGAGAAAGAGTGTATTACTCCTCGGCAGGCATCATTAAGGTCAAAAACCACCTGAGTCTTAGGCGAATCATATTCAACTAATAATCTATCATAATGATAAAAATTAGTCAATTAGGGATTATTTAATTAGTTAGTAACTAAAATGATTCAGGATCAACTGAGACACCAGGTCCCATTGTTGATGAAACTGAAATGTTACTAATGTAAGTTCCACGAACAGATGCTGGACGATTCTTAACAATCACATCGTTGATGGTGTTAAGGTTTTCGGCCAACTTGTCTGCGTCAAATGAATCTTTACCGATTGAAACTGCGACATTTCCATCACGATCAGTTCTGTAAGTAACCTTACCGGCCTTAGCATCAGAAACCGCTTTTGAAACATCCATGGTAACAGTTCCAGTCTTAGGGTTTGGCATTAATCCCTTAGGTCCAAGAACACGACCTAAACGACCAACTTGAGCCATCATGTCAGGAGTAGCAATTGCGACATCAAAGTCGAGCCATCCGTCTTGAATTTTTTGAGCTAAGTCGTCATCACCGACAAAATCGGCACCTGCGTTCTTAGCATCTTGAGCCTTTTCACCCTTGGCAAATACTACAACTGTTTGATCTTTACCAGTACCATTAGGTAAAACTACGGCACCACGTAATTGTTGGTCAGCTTGTTTGGTATCAACGTTTAATTTGTAAACAACTCTGATAGTGTCATCAAAGTTGACTGAGTCTAATTTTTGAACTAATTCTACAGCATCTTGAGCAGAGTACTTTTTACTCTTGTCAATTTGCTTTGAAGCATCTTCGTACTTCTTACCTCTCTTACGAGCCATTGTGTCATCCTCCTTGCAATTGTGGTTATAACGGAATTTCCTCCCACTAGCACATTATCTTTCGACATTGTACTGTACGGGCATAGTGAAATTAACCTTCAACAGTGAATCCCATACTACGTGCCGTACCTTCAACCATGCGCATAGCTGCTTCTACATCAGCTGCGTTTAGATCTTGCATTTTAGTTTCGGCAATTTGCTTAACTTGGTCTTTGGTAACTTTTGCGACCTTGTTAGTGTTAGGTTCACCGGAACCGTGTTCAACACCAGCGGCTTTCTTTAATAGGACAGCGGCTGGAGGGGTCTTGGTTACAAAGTCGAATGAACGATCTTCGTAAACAGTAATCACAACTGGAATCAGCATCCCTGCTTGATCAGCAGTACGTGCATTAAATTCCTTAGTGAATCCCATAATATTAATTCCAGCTTGACCTAAAGCAGGTCCAACTGGAGGAGCGGGTGTTGCTTTACCCGCAGGTATTTGTAGTTTAACTACATTAGCTACTTTTTTAGCCACGAGACATACCTCCTTAAGTCCGTGTGTGGTAAATGAAGATCAAAATTTCTTCTCCCACGTTAATTTATGCAATACGCATACTAGTTAAATATACCACGTTTATGGAAACGTGACAATGAGTATTTTACTGAGAATCAGCTTCTAGGGGTTTAACTTGGTCAAATTCCAGTTCAGTACTTGTCTCTCTACCAAACATGTCAATATTAACCTTGAGTTTACCCTTAGTGTTGTCAATCTCAGTGATCTTGCCAGAAAGTCCCTTAAAGGCTCCCTCAACGATGGTAACCGTATCACCAACCCGGCTATCCAATGGTTTAACTCGCTTCTTTACCCCAATCGTTGACATAACGTTTTCAACCTCTTCGGGTAACAATGGGTTGGGCTTTGAACCTTGACCGTGAGAACCAATAAATCCGGTCACTCCAGGGGTATTTCGAACGACATACCAGGCTCTATCAGTCATTACCATTTGAACCAATACGTATCCTGGAAAAGTCTTGTTCATAACCACTTTTTCTTTACCGTTTTTAACTTCGTGTTCTTCAGTTTCTGGAACAACGATGTCAAAAATATAGTCTTCCATTCCCATGGATTCTTTTCTAGATTCAAGATTCATTTTAACTTTATTTTCATAGCCAGAGTACGTATGTAATACATACCATTGCTTTTCTGCAGTCTCTACCACAATGATTATCTCCTTTAACTTAAAGCAAAATAAAAAAACCTCGCGTAAACGAAGTTCTTATCATCAAGTTAACTATAACAGAAATTATCACACTAATCTAGTTTAGGCTAGTAACTTCAAAATGGTTTGAATTGCCCAATCAATCACACCAAGAAAGATTGCAAAAAAGATGGTAGTCCAGATAACGATTGAAGTATCGGTTCTCGTTTGCTTAGCGTTCGGCCAAACAACTACCTTCATCTCTGCAATAACACTCTTAAAAAAGTTCCATAATCGTTTCATGTAAAATTCCCCTCTTAACGAGTTTCTCGGTGCAACGTATATTTTCCACAATGCTTACAAAATTTTTTTACTTCCAATCGTTTGACGCGATTCGGATTGCTGGAAATGGTGTAGTTTCTTGAACCACATACAGAACAAGCTAATGCTACCTTTTTCTGTGCCATAAGCTGCACCTCCTTAATAACTAACTAATCGTATCATCAATTTCAACGTTAGTCAATTTTATTAAATCTATAGTACTTCTGCCGACAACGTGCGATCGCATTTTTCAACTTCACAACATTCATATCAGAAACCTGGGCCATTTTTTCAAACGAATAATTCTCAAGCGAACGAATAATCACCATTCTCTCAACTACCGAACTCCTTTTCATCAAGCCTTGTAAGTTCTCATACATTGAAAGAACTCGTTCTGGACTGGCAGCATGAATATCGGCAATGGTATCAGAATAAAATTGAAAATACGCACTAAGAGAAGCTTTTTTAGAATCGGGCACGCGCTTTTGAGCTCGCTTTTTTCTTAAAATATCATATAAGCGGTTTTTTAAGTTAACTTTATAGTAACTGCCAAAGGTAACCTTACGACTGGCATCATACCTAATAATTGTTCGACTAAGCACAATGGCCGCTTCCTGTTTCCAATCTGAGAGTTCCATACCTGATAAGTAGAAATCGTTCCACAACTTTAGATAAATTGGCGCATATTTT
This sequence comes from Fructilactobacillus sp. X3R5C2, assembly GCF_059901175.1. Taxonomy (NCBI): domain Bacteria; kingdom Bacillati; phylum Bacillota; class Bacilli; order Lactobacillales; family Lactobacillaceae; genus Fructilactobacillus; species Fructilactobacillus sp. X3R5C2. Next base: position 23,670 of record NZ_JBWXVC010000006.1, on the reverse strand, counting down.
TTAAACAATTTGATGAAACCGACATCGTTCTTTTTTGCATCCTCAACCATTTTTAATTCTTTAGCCCGTTTCTCTTCTTTATTCATCAATTGGCCCTCCTCTTAATCAATTAATTAACACTTAGTATCGTATCGAAACGAGTTGAGCTCAAACAAGCGAACAAACGTTCGATATGTGATATTATCTGCTAACCAATTTTTAATATCGAATTTACGATATTAAACAAGCCCAATAAAAAAGAACGATGCTAGCGCATTGTTCTTTAGTTCAGTCATTTCATTATAAAGGGTGGCGCGAGTTAAAGCCTTGATACATAACTAATCCGGCAGCAACCGACGCATTCAAGCTCTGAATACCCCCCACCATTGGAATGGTAAGTGTTTCATCAACCTGTTTTTTAAGTAAAGGAGAAATCCCCTTGCCTTCACTGCCAACGATAAGAGCACTTGGACCCTTAGCATCCCAGCGCCGATAATCAGTTCCTTTCATATCAGTACCAAAGACCCACAACCCACGTTCTTTTAATTCTTTAACGGTGTTGACCAAGTTAGTTACTCTAGCGACCGGAACACGTTCAATCGCCCCCGCAGATGTTTTCGCTACCGTTGACGTTAACCCAACAGCCCGACGCTTGGGAATGATCACCCCATGAACGCCAGCAGCATCTGCGGTTCTAATAATTGACCCTAAGTTATGAGGATCGGCAATGTTATCCAGAACAATGAAGTATGGTGGTTCACCCTTTGATTCAGCATTTTTAAATAAATCATCAATCGATGCATAATTAAAGGATGCAATTGATAACATGACTCCCTGATGATTCTGGTGGTCTGACATCAAGTCTAACTTTTGCTTTGGCACCTTAGAAATTACTAAATGACGACCCTTGGCCAAACGAATAACCGCCTTAATGGTGTCATCTTCTTGACTGACTCCATTTTGTAAAAACACCTTGTTAATTTCTTGATTTTCATTGCGCAGTGCTGAGACTGCCGGGTGTCTCCCAATAATAAAATCTTCGTTATCTCTCATACTCAACCCTCCCAGAATCAACTTGATCAATGCACCACTGCGCCAGTTCATCGAGTCTTTTATCTTGGCCACTAAGGGACAGGAAACCAAAGAGGGCTTCAAAGCCAGTGGAAATCCGATAAGTAACAACACTCGTATTCTTGGCGTGAGTATAGCTCTTGGCGTTACGTCCCCGTTTAAAAAAGTACTCTTCTTCATCACTTAAGATTGCATCCTGATTCATCAAAGCAATCAATCCGGCCTGAGCCTTGGCTGACACATATTTAGTAGCAAAATGCTGCAATTGATTTGGCCTAGCGATGCCCTCGTCAATCAAATGCCGTCTCACGTATACCTCATAAACCGCATCACCTAAATAAGCTAGTACAATACCATTTAACTGTCGATATTGAATATTATCGTCCGCTTCACTCATTAAACTAATTTTCCCTTCTGAATCGGGTCCCCTGTGGTGTGTCTTCTAAAATAATACCCTTATTTTTTAATTCATCCCGAATTTCATCACTTCTAGCAAACTGCTTGTTAGCTCGCGCATCGTTTCTTTGCTTAATTAAGTCTTTAACCTTATCGTCATTTAACTCACTACTTTGTAGTTTAATCCCAAAGATAGCAGACAACTGTTCTAACCGTTTCATAAGTAACTTAATCGAATCCTTAAAAACCACTGGTCGTTCCGCATAAACGTTTCCAAGCTTAGCCAGCTCATAGACCTTGGCAATCCCATTTTGAACGTTAAAGTCATCATCCATGGCATCCTGAAAATCAGCCTGAATTTGACGAATCTCTTGGTCTAATTTCGGATCGTTATAAGGATCAGCGTCTTTTAACCGATAGTTCAAATTATCGTAAGCCGTCTGTATTTTTTGCAGATTGGTGGCAGCTTCATCAACTCCCTGCTGGCTAAAACGAATTGGACGGCGATACTGAGTGGTCGAAATGAGAAAACGCAGGGCTTGAGGATTATCTTTCTTAAGCAAATCATGAACCGTAACAAAGTTCCCTTTAGATTTGCTCATCTTCTCGTCTTCATCACCGACGGTCACAAAACCATTGTGAAGCCAGTAATTAACAAACTTTTGACCCGTTTTGGCCTCGCTTTGTGCCCGTTCATTTTCATGATGAGGGAACTCTAAATCAATCCCACCACCGTGAATGTCAAAGGTATTACCAAGGTACTTAGTTGACATTACCGAGCACTCAATGTGCCAACCGGGACGGCCTTTTCCCCACGGAGAATCCCAGGAAACTTCGTCTGGTTTAGCTTTTTTCCAAAGTGCAAAATCAATCGGGTCTTCTTTTTGGGCTAATTCTTCACTTGAAACGTGCTCACTTGCACCACTCTCAAGGTCATCGATGTTTTCGTGTCCTAGTAAACCATAAGATTTAAACTTACGAGCCCGATAGTAAACCGTCCCGTCAACGTTATAAGCATATCCCTTTTTAATTAAGTCAGAAACAAAGGTAATAATGTCCTTAATATTATCCGTGGCACGCGGATTCACGGTTGCAGGTTGCACGTTTAACGCTTTCGTATCTTCCATAAAAGCCTCAATGTATTTATCGGCTAATTTGGAAACCGTGGTTCCCTCTTTTTTGGCTTCGTTAATCATTTTATCATCAACATCGGTAAAATTAGACACATAATTCACCTTATAACCACAATATTCAAGATAACGGCGAATGGTATCAAATGCCACTACACTTCGCGCATTGCCAATGTGAATATAGTTATAAACAGTTGGACCACAGACATACATGTTAACCACACCGGGTGTGATTGGTTCAAATTTTTCTTTTTCATTTGTAAGTGAATTATAAACTTTTAACATGTCCAACCTCCTAATAATTGTTCAATATTAACATCATAATTAACCCTTCAGTTCATTATGAACTAGACCAATTGAAATGAAAATATTTTACTTTTTTAATGCTGTTTTGAGAGCTTCGGTAATGGTTGAAACTCCTATGACCTGAATATTTTTAGGTGGAGTCCATCCCTTTAGATTATATTTAGGAACCAATACGCGCTTAAAGCCTAGTTTCTGGGCCTCAATAACGCGTTGCTCAATTCGATTGACCCTTCTAATCTCACCAGTCAAACCAAGTTCGCCAATGTAACACTCTTTTGGATCGGTTCCAATATTCTCATAACTTGACGCAATGCTAATTGCCATTGCCAAATCAATGGCCGGTTCATTAAGTTTGACCCCACCAGCAGCTTTTAAATAAGCATCCTGGTTTTGTAACATCAATCCAGCCCGTTTCTCAAGAACCGCCATAATCAGTGAAACACGATTTCGATCCAATCCAGACGCAGTTCTTTGCGCATTCCCAAAAACCGAGGGAACAATTAAGGCTTGAAGTTCAACCAAAATTGGACGGGTTCCTTCCATTGCTACCACAATTGCTGATCCGGTAGCGTTCTTCAAACGTTCCTCTAAAAAAATCTCAGATGGATTCTTGACTTCTTTTAGCCCATCTTCATCCATTTGAAAAATTCCGAGCTCATTCGTAGATCCAAATCGATTTTTAACGGCGCGTAGTAATCGATAAGAATGATGTTTGTCCCCTTCAAAATAAAGAACGGTGTCAACCATGTGCTCTAAAGTCTTTGGGCCGGCAAGCGTACCACCCTTAGTAACGTGTCCCACCAAGAAAATGGTGATACCGTTGGTTTTTGCGATGTTCATTAAATCCGAGGTAACGCCTCGAACCTGCGTAACGGACCCAATCGCAGACGGGATCTCATCTTCTTGCATGGTTTGAACGGAGTCAATGATAACGGTGTCCGGATTCACTTCTTCAATTGCCTTCCTGATTGAAGTCATATCCGTTTCTGGATAAAGGTATAAGTTTCCCTTTTCAGAAACATTGAGGCGATCCGCTCTCATCTTAATTTGATCGGCACTCTCTTCTCCTGAGACGTACAGTACCTTTTGTCCTGAGGCTGCTAATTGACCGGAGACTTGGAGAAGTAACGTTGACTTACCAATCCCCGGATCACCACCAATTAGAACCAGTGAACCAGGGACCACTCCTCCGCCAAGCACCCGATTCAGTTCATTTGAATCAACCTGAATCCTCGGAGCACTTTCAGCGCTAACTTGTCTAATTAGCTGGGGTTGCGACTTAGTCCCGCTCAGTGAAACCCGACTCACGTTCGCCTTTTTGGTATCATTTTTTTGGACCGTTTGTTCAACCATCGTGTTCCATTCACCACAGTTAGGACAACGACCTAGATATCGTGGTGATATATATCCACAGTTGGAACAAACATATTGCGTTTTTGCTTTAGCCATTAAATCATTTCCTAACTATTTGCCAGAAGAACCAAATCCCCCATTTCGAGTCAGCTTTGGTCCCTCATCTTGATCCGCAAGTAAATAAGGCATAAAGATTCCTTGTCCAATTCGATCACCTTTTTTAATCTTACGGTCGACGATTCCAAAGTTTAGAATCTGGACAAAAATTTCACCCTCATTACTTTCATTATTGTAATAATCAGCGTCAATAACACCGATCCCATTCGGAATTACTAAGTTTCGTTTCAAAGGATTACTTGAGCGATTCGCGAATATCAACACTTCATTTGGCTGCATGTAAGCCTTAATTCCCGTTGGAACCAAAAAGGGCTTTAAAGCATTCTCTGAATCCATGATGTCTTGTTGATCTAACTTTCTTCTAGCCTTAATGATACCAAATGACCGAATTAAACCAGTTTTCCAGATTGACGGAATAACCATGTCAACGGCACTGGCAAAGTCATATCCGGCAGCCTTTTCAGTTGCTCGTTTTGGCAAAGTCAAGCCGTCCTTCTGATATTTTGAAACAATCTCAAAGCCTCTTTGCATCTTCTAATACCCCTTTATTCTCAAAAATTCCTACTATTATTTTACCAGTATTTCTTAAATTTTGACATTGCTTGACAAAATCATAAAGACCATTGAAAATTAATAATAGTGGTCAAGTTACTAAAAGTAACGACTTAATTTGAAGGGGAACAATCAAATGAATTCAGCAGATCAGCGAGAATTAAAGAAACACGTTGGAAAAGAAGCTGTTAAGCACGTTAAGGATGGGATGGTCTTAGGTCTTGGGTCTGGTACCACCATCAAGTACATGGTAGACGCACTGGGAGAGCGCATCAAAAATGAACATCTAAATATTATCGGTGTGCCAACCTCCAGTAAAACTAAGCGTCACGCGGAAAGCTTAGGCATCACTACTAAGGATGTTGACGAAGTCGATCACATTGATTTAACCATTGATGGGGCCGATCAAATTGACAAAAATTTTCAGGGAATTAAAGGCGGTGGAGCCGCTCACCTAATGGAAAAAATCGTTGCCATTAATTCTGATCGCAACATGTGGATTGTTGACGAAAGTAAGATGGTTAAAAAACTTAATTTTCCACTTCCGCTTGAAGTAATCCCTTATGGCAGTGGCCAACTCTATCGTCGGCTTAATCGGATGGGACTTCATCCGAAATTTCGTCAAAGCACGAATGGAGGGAAATTAACCACCGATTCTGGTGACTACATTATTGACTTAGGCTTACCTGAAATCACGACTCCCGTTCAACTGGGCAAAAAACTTGATAGTATGACAGGAATTGTGGAACATGGGCTGTTCTTGAACATCGTAAATACCATTATCGTAGAACATCCCGACGGACCGGAAACAATTGAAGCTCGCTAATGATTTAACCGACCCAAAAATAACTACGCAACTATCATCAAAATCTAAATAACAAAAGGACGAAAACTTTGATTGAGTTTTCGTCCTTTTGTTATTTAAGGTAGGTCTTATCTAAAATATCTAAATCTGGGTCAAAGGTATAAATGATCGGCTTCCCGTTTTTAACTTCCACGCCATCAATTCCTTTATCACTGATATTTTCTAAATATTTAATTAAAGCTCGCAGTGTGCTTCCGTGAGCAACTATCAGTTGATTTTTACCATCCAGCAATTTGGGGGCAATCGAATCCTGCCAGTACGGAATCATCCGGTCATAAGCCATTTTAAGGCTTTCAGCTGGTGGCTCAATTACACCTAAGCGCCGATATTTTCGAATCGGGGACACCTGATCTAATTTAGGGGGAACAGCGTAAAAACTCCTGCGCCACTTCATAAACTGTTCGTCTCCGACCTGCTTTCTAACTTCCTCTTTATTTTGACCCCTAAGAGCACCATAGTGTCGCTCATTTAAGCGCCACGTCTTATGTTCAGGAATAAAATCCTGATTGATCACGTCCAAAACAATGTCAGCGGTGACAATCGCCCGTTTTAAGACTGATGTATGAACATCACCGAACTGAATCCCGGTCTGACCTAAGCGTTTGCCGGCCTTAATTGCCTCTTCTACGCCCTTCTTAGTCAGTGGAACATCACTCCATCCAGTAAAGGTATTAGTGTGATTTGCGACACTTTCGCCATGTCTCATAATTACTAACTTACTCATACAACCGCCTCAATAAACTAAATTTATTTACCTTCTTCAATCGTCTGATCGTCTAACATGGTTGAATCGGTCTCTTTATAACGCTCACCTATAAACGTAACCACCGAACCAATCAGGATAATCACAATTCCTATAATGGTAGGCAGATTAATTTTTTCGCCCACAAAAATCATTGCTAAGACTGGAGCTAAACCAGGCTTAATAAAGAATACCAGGGACGCAATTGAGACCCCTGATTCTTGCATTGCTAAAAAATAAAACGCAAAACCGCCGCCGGTTACACAGACTCCGATAAAGAATAAAATCCAGAAATTTTGTAAATTAACGTCCCTTAAGATCGGAATGGACGCAAATTGACTCAACCATCCCACCGATTTCATCCCACTTGAAACAAACGGGATATTGGTAATCAATGATAAAACAAATAACTCCAAAGAACCAGCAATAAAAGTGAAACAAGTGATGGTCACTCCATCTAATTCTCTTTTGACCGAGCAATACTGCGACAAAATACTGTAAAAGCCGAAAGTAACAGCCGATAAGAGTGACAAAATAATTCCAACTGGATTAGTTAAGTTAAATGGATTAACAATCACAATTAAGCCAATGACCGAAATGATTAATGAGATTAAGTTGGCCCGTCCAATTCGCTCATGCAAAATGAAATATGCAAAGATTACGGCAAAGACCGGATTACAACTAAACAGGACGGCCACAATAGCTGGCTTATCATACACAATCGCTAACTGGTACAGCGTCATACTAATTACCACGCACGCAAAACCGGTAAACGCAAACGTCTTCCAATCCTTTAAGTTGATTTTGCGTCGTCGTTTATGTAATTCATACCACGCAAAGGGTAACAAGACAATCCCACCAATGAAGAAACGAAGTAAATTCAACTGAATTGGATTAAACTCACTTCCAGCCACCTTTAGGGCAATCTCCATCGAACTAAACATTAACGTCGAAATTAACACATAAATCACTGATTTTTTCACTTTAAGCTACTACTCCCATTCTTTACTTGTCTATTTTTCAATTGACTCGTCTTAACGGATTTGTTGCACAATCACCATTAAAATGGGCAAAACAATTAAACTGATGATCGTGGTTTCAGCGACCATCAGTGAAGCATAATCTGCATCCGCACCATACTTTCTGGCTACCACTGGTGCGTTAGTCATAACCGGCATGGCAGCCTGCATAATGAAGACTTGTTTCATCAAAACTGGCATCCCAGTTGGAATAACCAACAGGGCCATCAAAATTGGTGAAATCACGAATCGACCCAGTAAAATTCCCCAATTAGAAGAACTAAAGTCAAATTTGTCAAAGTTGATATTTGCTATCGAAATTCCAATGAACATCATTGAAAGTGGGATGGTTAACCCACCAATATATTGGAAATCACTCATTAAAAAGTTGGGAATTTTAATTCGCAGTAAAACTAAAATCACCCCAAAGATAAATCCCAGCAATGGTGGTGACAAAATTTTACTCACGGTCTTTTTCCAGTCAAACTTGGAATTAGCGTCCCCATCACGTTGGATTAAGTAAACACCAATGGTCCAAAAAAAGGTCGTATTAGCCATGTAGTAAACTAACACGTACGGTAAACTTTTGGCCCCAAACAGAGCCATATTAACCGGCAATCCGACAAAGACGGTGTTTGAATTTAAAAACATCGATTCAAACACCCCCCGATGATACTTTTTAATTCGAATCACCCGAGCAATTGCCACCGAAATCCCAAACATGATTAACATACTAATGACCGGAAATCTTAAGTCTGGCAACGTTGAAAGTAACGTGTCGGTCGTAAAATCGCGACCAATCGTATAGATCATGTAACACGGCAAGGCTACGTCAATAACCAGTTTAACAATTAAGTTAGTTGAATCATCATTAAACCAGTGCCGTTTAGCCAAAACAAAACCGAGCACGATCATGATCAGTACAATTAATATCCCTGATATACTCTTAAAAAAAATACCCATTTGATCATCCTATTCTTGTAAGTTTTACTTAAGTTATTGTACCACACGATTTTACACCACTAGAAATTGCCCCAATAAGAATAATACGGTTATATTAAAATCTACTAAAAAGTTGAGAAATAACTAGCGTTAGCTGCCATAACTGCTATATAATTTGGGGCAGTATTAATAAATAAGCGGGGAATAATAATGTCAAACTACGATAATAATAATGACGACAATCGCGAATATAGCCGGCGAGCTGGTAATCCACATTTTTCCGAACCAAAGTCAGAGCCAGCCGTTGACTATGATAACGAGCCGCACCATCCAGTTGCCTGGACTTTTATGGGTATCATCTTATTGATTGTCATCATTGCCCTTGCTTTTGGTTTCCGTGCTTACACCCAGGCTCGTCATTCCTTTGGAGGAACGTTTCAAGACGATGGAATTGGAAAATCAAGAAACGTCTCAAATCTTCTAAAGAAACGAAAACCGTTTTCAATCTTACTAATGGGAACCGACACGGGCGCCCTTGGTAGACACGACGTTGGCCGCACCGACACCATTATCGTTGCTACCGTTAACCCGCAAAAGCAGACCACTTACTTAACCAGTATCCCCCGCGATACCAAGGTCGTGGTCGACGGTGACTCACAGCCATACGAAAAAATCAACGCTGCTTACACCATCGGTGGTCCAAAGACTGCCATTTCAACTGTCCAGCATCTCTTAAACGTTCCCATCGACTACTTTGCGATCGTTAACATGGGTGGCTTAAAACAGATGGTTGATTCCGTTGGGGGTGTTGAAGTAAAACCACCATTGACGTTTAAGTATGGGAATGCCAATGTAGTTAAGGGCAAAATGACCCATCTAGATGGTGATCAAGCCCTTGATTATTCCCGAATGAGGGATGATGATCCGAAAGGTGACTACGGTCGCCAACAGCGACAACGACAAGTCTTAGAAAAATTAGTGATGAAAGGAATGGGAATTTCTTCCATTCCCAGGTACCAACAAATTCTTGAATCATTAAATGGAAACCTCAAAACCGATTTATCCTTTAATGACATGATTGCCATTAGATCTAAGTATGGTCCAGCCACTCATCACATCAAGTCTGAGACCCTTCAGGGGAATGAAGCAATGATTAACGGAATCAGTTATCAAGTCGCCCAACCAGACGAATTGATGAACGTCTCAAACCATATTCGAACCACCCTGAATTTACCCCAAGCTAAGGGTTTAACACCTAAACAACAAGAAACCAATTCCCCTAGTAACGGTGATCCATCCAACTACAATACTGCTACCAATGATTCATCAGGGAGTACCGATACAAACTCAATGACTCCAGCATATTAAAATAGACTTGTAAGAATAGGGCTAATAACCTATCTTGCAAGTCTATTTTTATTTATGGGATCTTTTATCTAATTTCATTTAAATCAAGACCAAGAGCCTTTGCTACTCGAGTCCCATACTCTGGGTCAGCCTTATAAAATTGTCTGGTTTCTAGGATTTGGATCTCATGATTATCAACGGAACCAAGCGTTTCTTTGATCGTATTAATCAGGCGATCACGTTCCTCTGGTTTCATTACATGATACAACTTTCCGGCGGCACTATAGTAGTCAGTATCATAGGGTTTAAAAGCTCCGGTTTCACCTTCCACTTTATCGGGACTGATTGAAGCACTCAAATCTTCAACTGGACCACCCTTACCGTTTGGTTCATAGTTGACCGATCCGTCTTGTCCTTGTGCCATTTGACCATCACGTTCGTAATTTTCAACCTTGTCTAATGGACGGTTGACCTTTAATTGTTCATAATTAGCGCCTAGACGATATCTTTCCGCATCCTTATACGCAAACAACCGTCCTTGAAGTAACTTATCGGGACTTGCTTCAATCCCAGGAACTAGGTTAGCGGGTGAGAAGGCTAATTCTTCCACATCGTCAAAATAGTTAGTTGGATTTTGGTTTAAGGTAAATTCCCCAACTTCTTGTAGTGGGTAATCCTTATGAGAAACCACCTTGGTTACATCAAAAATATCTGGTTTGTAATCAATTCCCGCTTGATAAGGGATAATCTGAACGTAAACTTTCCATGTTGGATAGTTCTTTTGTTCAATTGCATCGTATAAATCATGAATTAAATAATCGGTATCTTCAGTTGCTGCTTTTGAAGCTTGTTCATTAGTCATGTTCTTAACCCCTTGTTGGCTAATGAAGTGATACTTAACCCAAAATGGAATTCCTTCTTTATTAACCCACTTATACGTGTGACTTCCATAACCATTCATTGTTCGATAACTAGCCGGATTACCACGATCACCCATCAGGTAGGTGACCTGGTGAACTGATTCTGGTGAATGAGACCAGAAATCCCACTGCATCTCTTGTGAACGTAAATGAGTCTTAGGATCACGCTTCTGGGAATGAATAAAGTCAGGAAACTTAAGCGGATCGTTAACAAAGAACACCGGAGTATTATTACCAACAATGTCGTAATTGCCCTCTTGCGTGTAGAATTTCAACGCAAATCCACGAACATCACGAACGGTGTCAGGATAACCAGCTTCACCCGCAACCTGCGAGATTCTAATGGTCATTGGGGTTTCTTTGCCCACACCATTGAATAAATCAGCTTTAGTGTACTTACTCATGTCATGTGTAAGTTTAAAAACGCCCTTGGCACCAGCACCTTTAGCATGAACGACTCGCTCTGGAATCCTCTCACGATTAAAATGAGCTAACTTTTCTAGTAATTGATAATCCTGCATCAAAACAGGACCACGAACACCAGCTGTTTGAGAATGTTCGTTGTTAGCCCACGGTTGACCAGCTTCGGTTGTTAATTTATCTGACATAATTATCACACCATCCTTGTTAATTAATCGTTCACTTCTTAGATTAATCGTGCACAACTTAATGTCAACAAAAGAGACTTAGAATTAAAAAGAACACCATATCTTAAAATGATATGGTGTTCTTGAATTAAATGATGCGGCCAAGAAGACTCGAACTTCCACCGGGATAAATCCCGACAAGATCCTTAATCTTGCGCGTCTGCCAATTCCGCCATGGCCGCATTGCTACAATAAACATCATAGCAAATTTAACGAGATAGCGCAATGAATTTTTTAATTATTCTTCACCACGAATCGTGGCACCATCCCTATCAAGGTCAACTAACTTACATACTCCATCCAATTGATCGTTACTTTCAATCTTCTGTTGTAACTTGGTGAGTTGGTCATAATCTCCTAGCGTGACAATCGATGAACCCACTCCACTAATGTAAGTTCCGTAGATTCCTAGTTCATGAGCAGTCTGTTTAATTACTTTGAAGTCTTTAAAATCATTACCCTGTCCAGTGCGAACCAGACTATCAGCTTCAATCATTCGGGCCGCTTTATTCCAATCATTTTGCATTAATGCAGCGACAAAAACGTTCGAAGCGCTACTAGTCTGTACCTCTTGACCAAACGTAATTTCCTTTGGGAAACGTTCCATTCCCCTCTGTTGGGTAATTTTCTCATTTCGAATGAAAACCAAGGCTTGCATTTCATCGGGCATATGAGCTTTGACAACGTCAGTCTTTCCATCCTCATAGTGAGAAATTGTTATATCTCCCAGAATGGCTGAGGCAATGTTGTCAGGATGTCCTTCCATTCGACTACCAATGTTAATTTGGTCATTAACTGATAAGTTCATATTTTCAAGCTTGTTAGCAATTTTAATTCCCGCAGCAATCGCCGTGGTACTAGACCCAAGCCCCTTTTCCAGTGGAACATCTGACATTACCGTTAGTTGATGGGGCATGATTTTAGGGTTAACCTTTAAAATCGTTTGAACCACCAAATTTTTGTCATCGTGAGGAACTGAATCGCCAAACGCATGATTGACCCGCCACTTCTCAGTTTCTTCTTCAACGATCACCGTGTAATACATGTGAAGAGCGAGCCCAACCGAATTATAGCCATTACCAACATTACCAGAAGTTGCTGGGACCCTAACAATAATTTTTTCCATGATACTTCACTCCTTCTTAACTAGTTTTAGCTTACCACGACACTTACTACATACAAAACGTGAGATATTAACCCGTCGCTTTCGCCGATATAATTGGCCACACTTAGTACACTCATAAAGGTAATAATAAGCTGATTGTGCTTTTAAAATGGGAGCATAACGACTACCACCCACAGCTCTTAATAACTGCTTAAATTCTTTTGAACGATGATTAGCGGAATACCCTGCTAAATGAAGATGATAATGAACGAGTTCGTGTTTAATGATTCCCACAAGTTCTTCTCTAGAGATCCCCTTCGCCATCGTTTGATTAATATCAATATCATGATCTTTAAGGTGGTACCGACCACCCGTGGTTTTCAATCGACCATTAAAATATGCGCGGTGCTTAAATGGTTTCCCAAATGACTCCAATGAAATTTGTTCGACCAGTTTCTGTAATTCATCGTCATGCAAATAAGTTCGCTCCTATTCTGGACCAACCATGGAAAGTTTAATTCGTTTTCGATCTAAATCAACACTTAACACCCACACGTCGACAATGTCACCAACAGAAACAAGCTTTGCTGGATCCGATATAAACCGATCACTCATTTTTGAAATATGAACGAGACCATCCTGTTTTACCCCAATGTCGACAAACGCACCAAAATCCGTAACATTGCGAACGGTTCCCTGTAATTTCATTCCCGATTTCAAGTTTTCAATCTTCATGACGTCCGATTTAAGCAACGGCTTCGCCATCGTATCACGTTGGTCACGTCCGGGATTTTTCAAACTAGCTAAAATATCTTTGACCAACTGCTGATCAATTGATAGTGATTGTGATAAATCAACTTCATTTGCTTTTTCAAGTTTTTTTCGACCTTCATCAGAACTAAAATTATCAATTGTAAGTCTCAATGCTGACAAGATTTGTTTAGCTTGCCGATAACTTTCTGGGTGAATATCAGTATTGTCCAATGGATTCTTGCCATTAATGATACGTAAAAATCCAACTGATTGTTCAAAAGCCTTTGGTCCTAATCGTTTAACTTTTTTTAATTGATTACGGTTAGAAAAAGCACCGTTTTCATCTCGATATTCAACAATATTTTGTGAAGTGGATTTAGTTAATCCCGAGATGTGTTCAAGTAGATTTGGACTAGCGGTGTTCAAGTTGACCCCGACTTGGTTAACGGCGGTCTCAATCACCCGATCCAACTGTGCATCAAGGTTACTTTCAGAGACATCATGCTGGTACTGACCAACCCCAACCGCTTTGGGGTCAATCTTAATCAACTCAGAAAGTGGATCCTGTAGTCGTCTTCCAATACTAATGGCTGAACGTTCCTCAACGTGAAGGTTAGGAAACTCTTTTCGCGCATTGTTACTAGCAGAATATACCGATGCTCCAGCTTCACTAACAATTACGTAGTGAACCGGATAATCAATGGATTTAATTGCATCAGCTACAAATTGTTCCGATTCGCGTGACGCGGTTCCGTTACCAATCGCAATCATTTGAACGTGATACTTCTTAATCAGGTCAATCAATTGTTCTTTAGCTCGCGCTTGCTGTGCTTCTGTCGCTGGTTTAGTGGCTTTAATAATTTCCTTTGCCAAGAATTTACCGTTTGCATCAATGACCGCTAGTTTGCATCCCGTTCGGTACGCTGGGTCAAAACCAAGAACCACCTTACCCTTGATTGGCGCCTGCATTAACAGGTGATACAGATTTCTTCCAAACACTTCAATGGCATGATTTTCTGCGGCTTCAGTCATAGTGGAACGAATTTCACGTTCGATGGCAGGACCGATGAAGCGCTTATAAGCATCTTTTGAAGCGTCTTTAACAAAGTCAACTGCGGGACCATTATGATTACTAACCACATGAAAATCAATGTAATGCATAATGGCATTAACATCAACATCTAGTTTCACGGTCAATACCTTTGCTTTTTCACCACGATTGATTGCTAAAACCCGATAACTCGGAACCGTTTTGGCTTGCTCACTAAAATCGTAGTAATCACCATAAACGCCACCTTCGTCATTGACCTTTCCCTTAGGCTTAACCTTTGCCGCCAGCATAGCGTTTTTTAAGGTATAGTTTCGAATCCATTCCCGAAACTTAGCGTTGTTTCCAATGGCATCCGTAATGATTTCACGGGCTCCATCTAAAGCGTCATCAACGGAACTAACGTCGTGATCCTCATCTATAAAGGATTTTGCCAGTTGTTTTAATGGCTCATTTTGAAACTTTAAAATTGCAGTTGCAAGTGGCTCTAATCCCCGTTCCCTTGCAACCATCGCCTTTGTTTTTCGTTTTTGCTTATATGGCAGATACAAGTCTTCCACAATCTGAATACTGTCAGCATTTAAGATGTCTTGTTTTAACTGCTTGGTTAATTGGCCTTCTTCGTCAATCTTTTTTACCACTTCTTCCTTTCGGTGGCTCAGCTTTGCTAGACGCTGGTAAGTATCCTCAAGTTCCCGAATAGAAACCTCATCCAAATTACCGGTTCTCTCTTTGCGGTATCGTGCAATAAACGGAACGGTATTACCATCCTCAAGCATTTCTAAGGTTTGTTGAATTTGTCGTTTCGAAATGTGTGGTAACGCTTTTGCAGTTTGATCAATTAAAGTTTTTTCCATTTTTTCACCATAATCTTTCAAATAAAAACTCCATTAAATAATTAACGGAGTTATTGTAATCAAATTTATTTCCAAAACGTATCATAAACATTAATGGGAAGGTGTCGCTTATGTTGAGTTTTCAAATACCAATTTTCAATCACATCAGCTGCACTAGAACTAATGTCCTGGTCTTCTAAAAAGTCATCAATATTTTTATAACTAACCCCAAGTGCTTTTTCATCTGGAAGAGCTGGACGATCATCTTCAAGATCCGCCGTTGGGGTTTTCTCGTAAAGGTTTTTAGGTGCGTCAAGGTACTCAAGAAGCGCACGACCTTGTCGTTTATCCAGTCGCCAAATTGGAACAATATCAGAAGCACCGTCACCAAATTTAGTATAAAAACCAGTCACCGCCTCGGCGGCATGATCAGTGCCAAGTACAATTCCCTGGTTGGCACCAGCGATGGTAAACTGCGCAATCATCCGCGTCCGAGCTTTGATGTTGCCCTTATTAAAATCAGAGACAGAATCACCGTTAGCTTCAACCGCTTTTACCATCGCATCGACTGAATCCTTGATATTGACGCGTTCAACCCGATCAGCATCCATAAAATCAATGGCTTCCATGGCGTCCGATTCATCAGCTTGTTCACCATAAGGAAGACGAACCGCAATAAACTGATATTCAGTATCGCCCGTTTCTTCCCTTAATTCATTCATTGCCATCGATGCTAATTTTCCCGTCAAAGTGGAATCTTGACCACCAGAAATTCCCAGTACTACTGATTTAATAAACGAATTCTTTTTAACGTAATCCTTAATAAAATCAACACTACGTCTAATTTCTGTTTCAGAATCAATCTTTGGTTGAACCCTTAAAGCACTAATAATCTGTTTTTGCAGTCGTTTTTGTTTCTCATCCATTACTATCACCTACTCTAATTTTTGCTCAACCCCATTATGAATTTCATTAATCAAACTCATCTTGTGGTCCCATAATTTCTTAGAAAGATCAACTGGGTAATCTTGTGGATTTAACTGACGCTTGTACTCTGGCCAGAGTGCTTTCAAAGAATCGGTCGCATGCTGTTTAGTAGCCTCTAACGTCGGCATTTGATATACCTGCTTTCCATCTTTAAAGATATCCTGTAAGAGCGGTTGAGCATTAAAATTGGTAATAGTCTTGTTAATGTAAGTGAAATGCGGATGGAACATGTACACGGAAGACTGTTCACGTGGATCTTCACCATCAAGTGTGATGTAATCTCCCTCAGACTTACCGTCGTCTTTTTCAGTAATCCGCCAAACTTGCTTCTTACCCGGAGTGGAAACCTTTTCGGCGTTATTTGAAAGTTTAATGGTATCGACCATGTGACCCTGTTCATCTTCAACCGAGACCAACTTGTAAACCGCACCAAGTGCGGGTTGGTCAAAAGCCGTAATTAGCTTGGTCCCAACTCCCCAAGAGTCGATTTTGGCATTTTGCATCTTCAAACTACTAATGGTGTATTCATCAAGGTCGTTGGAAGCCACAATTTGAACATCCTTAAAGCCAGCTTCATCCAGCATTTCTCTAACTCTTTTTGATAAGTACGCCATATCACCGGAATCAATTCTGACACCTTGAAAGTTAATCTTGTCGCCCATTTCTTTTGCAACTCGAATTGCATTTGGGACCCCACTTTTAATGGTATCAAAGGTGTCTAACAGAAAAGTACAGTTCTTATGGGTTTGGGCGTATGCCATAAATGCATCATAGTCATTCCCAAATGATTCAATCAAAGAGTGCGCCATCGTTCCGCTGACAGGAATACCAAATTCCTTACCGGCTAACACATTGGAAGTCACGTTAAACCCACCAATGTATGCCGCTCTGGTTCCCCACAGTGCTGCATCAACTTCTTGGGCTCGACGACTACCAAACTCCATTAAAGGATTATTTCCAGCCACCATTCGAATTCGAGCCGCTTTAGTAGCGATTAAAGTCTGATAGTTCACCATGTTCAAAATAGCGGTCTCAACTAATTGACATTCCGCAATCGTTCCTTCAACTTGAACAATGGGCTCGTTGTTATAAACTAAATCACCCTCAACAGCAGAACGAATTGTTCCAGTAAACTTGAAGTTACGAAGATAATCTAAAAATTCATCGGAATAATCGCTAATTGACTTTAAATACTTAATGTCCTCATCAGTGAAGTGAAGGTTGTTGATATATTCAATAATGTGTTTTAATCCTGCAAAGACGGCATATCCATTTCCAAAGGGCATGTCTCTAAAAAAAACTTCAAATACAGCATGACGATTTTGCATATGTTTTTCAAAATAAGTTGCCATCATATTGATTTCATAATAGTCAGTGTGTAAAGTTAAATTATCAGGACTTTGTAATGTTGACATCTTTAATCTCCTCTAGCCCTTTCAGGCTAAACTATTGTTGTTACTCGTTGCACATTATATCACATAATAACCAAAAAGAAGGCTAACAAATGACGCACAAATTTCCGACCACCGACATCGCTTCCATCCCCTTTGTTAACACGACTTTCACCGAATTTATGCAGGTGATTGAATCCCAAATAGACGACCACCAAAACACGTTTGTGGTAACCGCCAATCCAGAAATCGTCGTTTATGCTGATCGTCATCCTCACTACCAAAAAGTTTTAAAAGACGCCACTTACGTCGTGCCAGATGGGATTGGCATTATCAAGGGTGCCAAAATGCTAAATGACCCAATGCCAGAACGAATCACCGGTTATGACATTTTTAAAGCACTGTTAACTTGGGGAAACCAAAATAACAAGTCAGCTTATTTTCTGGGAGCCAAACCCGATGTCGTATTTGATTTACGAAAAGTCTTAACCGTTAACTATCCACATTTAAAAATTGTGGGGATGCAGGACGGTTATTTTAAAAACGATACTCCCATCATTAACAACATTGAAAACAACGACATTGACATGATTTTTGTTGCGACCGGTTTCCCTATGCAAGAAGAATTTATCGCAAAATATCGCAATAAAAATAACGGGCTGTGGATTGGGGTTGGAGGCAGCTTTGACGTTTTAGCTGGACACGTCAAGAGAGCTCCTAAGTTCTGGATTAATCATCACATCGAATGGCTCTATCGCCTTTTTAAAGAACCCACCCGTTTTAAACGAATGCTAGCCATTCCTGAATTTTTAAATTTAGTTAGAAAACAAAAAAAGGATGAGAAGTGATCTCATCCAACTTTACGAGCCCTCGTTAGTAGGGCTCTTTTTTATTTATTTAGGTAAAACTCAAATCGCTCAGCAGCGTACTGAGCCTGAACAAACTCAAATGGTTGCTGATTTTGAAGATAAGATATCTGTTTTAGCTTAAGAATGGGTGCCTTAACCTCAATATCCAGTAAATCAGCAATCCGATCAGTCGCTAAAATCGCCGAAATAAATTGCTTCGCGCTTCTTGGACGAAGTCCCTTCTTGTCCTCTAAAGAACGATACAGGGAGCTAGAAACGTCTTCTTCACTTAACCCTTCGACCATCGATGCATTAACAGCTGCCACTTCATAGCAAATTGGAATGTCGTCCCCATAGCGAATCCGATTCATCCGCAAAACCCGATCATCCTGACTCAGCCCCAAGACGGAGGCTTCCTTAAAGGTGGGCTCAACAATCTTATATGACAAGGTTTTGGTGGATGGCTTTTTTCCTTGAGCCAGCATAATGTTAGTAAAGCTGGTTACTCCGGACATCTTTTCTTGAACCTTTTGGTTAGTAACGTACGTTCCTGAGCCGGCAATCCGTTTTAATATTCCATCCTCAACGAGCGCTTGAACAGCTTGCCTGAACGTCATCCGACTTACTCCGTACTGTTCGGATAGTTTTCTTTCAGATGGAATCCGGGTTCCCACTTTCCAGCTTCCGTCTTCGATCTTACTCTTAATATCATCATGAATTTTAATATAAACAGGTACTGTCATAATTACTCCTACCTTGGCATAAAAAAATCGACTAACATTTGTTAGTCGATTTTACACCAATAATTAGTATTGGGCTAGCTGGGTTCGAACCAGCGCATCACAGGATCAAAACCTGTTGCCTTACCACTTGGCTATAGCCCAAGAATCAATGGAGGGGAGTGGATTCGAACCACCGAACCCGAAGGAGCGGATTTACAGTCCGCCGCGTTTAGCCAGACTTCGCTACCCCTCCATAATAAATGAGTAATTCGTAGTAACGAATCAACGTTTATTATATTACACGGGATCATGATGTTAGTCAATACTTTTTTTCAAAAAATAAAAGGCGCTAACTTTACAGCGCCTTTCATTATAGTGATTTTAATTTACTCCATCCATCAGTTTTTTCACTGGTTTGATCATCAATAATAAGACAATTCCAAACAAGATGGCTACAAGTCCAACGATTCCAAAGTACGCGATTTCGTGTCCCGGGGTGTAGAACTTAACGATTTGTGAGTTAACCGCCTGACCAGCAGCATCCGCTAAGAACCACATACTCATCATCTGTGATTCAAATGCTTTCGGAGCAAGTTTGGTGGTAACGGAAAGCCCAATTGGTGAAATCAACATTTCGGCAATTTCAACAATGGCCCAACTACCAATTAGCCATAATGGGCTAACTTTAGCTGATGAACCAAATAGGAAAATTGGAATCATCATAAATAAGTACGAAAATCCAGCGAAAAACATTCCCCACGTAAACTTAACTGGGGAGCTGGGCTCTTCTTTTCTTTTAGCCAGATATGTCCATAAGAATGCGAACAGTGGTGTGTACAGCATAATGAACAATGGGTTAAGTGACTGATACCAAGTAGCATTAATGTGCAAAAATCCAAGGTTATTGTTAGTTTGATTTTCAGCAAACAAAGCCAAAACAACGGATCCTTGTTCCTCAATGGCCCAGAATACCGCAGCAGCGATAAATAATGGAATATAGGCAAGAACCCGTGAATGTTCTGTCTTAGTAACCTTCTTACTTCTCAAAATAACAACGAAGTAAATAATTGGGGTTAAAATTGCGATGATACTCAATAACAAAACAAAGTTATCAATACTCAAAACTTTAAAGTACCACATCCCCGCGATAATAACGGCAAATACAGCTAAGCCACCAATAATTTCAAGAACTAAACGATTCAAATCATCTGGTTCTAAGGGATCACTTGGATAGAGACCATCGATACTCAAAGTCTTTTTACCACTAAAGTAGTAGTAAATTAAAGCAAAGAACATTCCGATCGCAGCTAGTGAGAATCCAGCATGGAAATTAAAGTCCATTCCGACGGTCCCAACTAAGATTGGTGCGATGAACGAACCTAAGTTAATCCCAAAAACAAAAATGGTAAATCCAGTATCACGTCTTGGATCATTTTCACCATATAAGGCACCAACCATTTCTGAAACATTTGGCTTCAACAGTCCAGTACCAACAGTGATTAAGACAATGGAAATAAACAACGCTCCGGCACCAAATGGTAATGAAAGTACCACGTGCCCAAACATAATTAAAATTCCACCATACAGAACGGTCTTTCGACTCCCCCAAACTCGGTCACTTAAATAACCACCTAACACTGAAGTTAGAAATACCAGTGAACCGTAAATTGCCATAACTGAAGCTGCTGTGGTTGGAGAAAATCCTAATCCACCCTTGGCGACTGAGAAATACATGTAGTATAAAAGAATTGCACGCATCCCGTAGTAACTGAATCGTTCCCACATTTCAGTGAAGAACAGTGTTTGCAACCCTTTTGGCTGCCCAAAGAACGCATGGTCGAGACTCTTCTCGCCTTGTCCGTTCATAAAATCTCCTCCTGTCAATCTTTTAACAATTATCAGAAATAATACCATTCTTGATTTTCATTTACAATCATATCTCGACAAAAAATTTGTTAGAATAGTGATTATCAAGGAAAAGGAAGTGAATAATACATTGTTCAAGGAATTTAAAGAATTTATATCACGAGGGAATGTGGTTGACATGGCCGTTGGAATTATCATCGGGTCTGCATTCACTTCGATCGTGACTTCATTGGTTAATAACATTTTCAACCCGTTTATTGGACTGTTTTTAGGAAAAATCGATCTCTCATCACTTGCCATCACCGTTGGAAAAGCAAAGATAAAATATGGCTTATTTCTAAACTCAGTCATCAATTTCCTGCTGATTGCTTTCATCGTCTTTTTATTGGTCAAATTTATCAACAAATTAACTAATAAAAATCAAAAAAAGCAAGAAAAGAAGGCTCAAGAACCGAGCCTTACTGATCAATATCTAGCTGAAATTGTTAAACTGCTTAAAAAGTAATTTCCTTAATCACACCAACGCTCTGTTGGTGTTTTTTTATAGCATATCTAGGTATCTGTCGCGTTCCCATTGAGAAACGTTTTGTCTGTAAGCATTCCATTCCATGTTCTTTGCATCCAAGTAATTTTGATACATGTGAGGTCCCATGGCTTTCTTCATAAGTGGATCAGCTTCATATGCTTTAAGCGCATTATGAAGGGTGGAAGGTAAGTTTTCAATATGATCTAATTTTCGTTCCTTGCCATCCATATGATAGATATTACGGTCAATTGGTTCACCTGGTTCGATTTTGTTTTTAATACCATCTAAACCAGCTTCAAGAATTGATGCAATTGCTAAGTATGGGTTAGCTGAAGGATCAACACTTCGTAGTTCAAGGCGGGTGCTAAGACCACGACTAGCTGGAACTCTAACTAATGGTGAACGGTTAGATGCCGACCATGCCACATAGACCGGTGCTTCAAAGCCAGGAACTAGTCGCTTGTAGGAGTTAACGATTGGGTTACATACAGCAGTTAATGCTTTAGCGTGCTTCAAAAGTCCACCTAAGAAGTAGTATGCCGTTTGTGATAATTCCAGGTCACCATCTTTATCATAAAAGACGTTGTCACCATCTTTATCAAACAATGACATGTTGATGTGCATCCCAGATCCATTGATACCATTCAGTGGCTTTGGCATGAAAGTGGCGTATAATCCGTACTTTCTAGCAACTGTTTTTACAACTAACTTAAAGGTTTGAATATGATCTGCCGTAACCACGGCGTTGTCGTACTGAAAATCAATTTCATGTTGTCCAGATGCTACTTCATGGTGAGAAGCCTCAACTCGAAAGCCCATATTTTCTAATTCAAGAACCATATCACGACGAATATTGGCTGCCAAATCCATTGGTGCCAAATCAAAGTAACTTCCGTGATCATTCAATTCAGTGGTTGGATTACCCTTATCGTCCATTTTGAACAAGAAGAATTCAGGTTCTGGGCCAATGTTAAAGTTAGAAAAGCCCATTTCTTTCATTTCATCCAGAACACGCATTAAATTATTTCTTGGATCACCAACGAACACCTCGCCATCTGATGTATGAACGCTACATGTCAGACGAGCAACCTTACCGTGTTCGTCACCCCATGGGAAGACCATCCACGTTGAAAGATCAGGGATCAGGTACATATCACTTTCCTCAATGCGTACGAAACCATCAATTGAAGATCCATCAAACATAATCTTACCATCTAAAACCTTGTTTAGTTGGTTAACGGGTACCTCAACATTTTTGATGCTGCCCATCAAGTCAGTAAACATTAGTCGAATAAATCGGACGTCTTCATCTTTTACCATTTGGCGAATGTCGTCTTTTGTATAATCATGTACCATAAGTAGTCTCCTTATTTTAAATACTTACCCTGTTGCTTTAAATCAGAATCATCATACAAGCGTCCAGCTTTTAAAATATCGTCTTTCAAGTATTCGCGGACATCTTCATCACTAAGTGATTTATCACCACTATGTAAAAGTTTTCGACGACGTTGTTTCTCAAATACTCTTTTAACCTGAGCAATTGTCATTCCTTCAATAAGATAGTTGTGAATCTCAAGAATTTGGTCCACATTATCTAATGAATACAAACGTCGGTTTCCTGATGTTCGTTTAGAATGAACAAGACCATGATCATCGTAATACCTTATTTGTCTGGATGATAAGGAAGTAAGCTTCATAACCGTTCCCATTGGCAGAACCGCTAAAGATTTCCTCAGTACTTTTTCACTCATACGCATATCTCCTTGATATGACACCATTCTATTCGTTATTGATATAAGCGTCAATAACCTATGTTATGAAATGTAACACTGATCCAAGTTTAACATAAAACTTGCAATATAAAAAAAGACACAAGAAATAAATTCTTGTGTCTTCATGTATGTATGTGCATATTCAAGCACACCATTAGATTCTATTCACCCGTTATTTGCTATGCCAAAGATTTAATCATCATTAAGAATGAATAAAAAATTTATGCCGGCTGCAGGACTTGAACCTGTGACCCTCGGTTTACGATACCGATGCTCTACCAGCTGAGCTAAGCCGGCAAAATGACGATAAATTAAAAGTGCTAACGGCAATTGTTGTTAGCACTCAGACATAGCTCCGGCAGGCGGGCTCGAACCGTCGACAACCTGATTAACAGTCAGGTGCTCTACCAACTGAGCTATGCCGGAATAA
>NZ_JBWXVC010000029.1:0-268 GCF_059901175.1 Fructilactobacillus sp. X3R5C2 | reverse complement strand
GCTCGCAAGGCTGGCCGAGCGGGATACGCTGCTGCGCGACAACTCACGCAAGCTGATCCGGATGGCTGCTCACCTGATCGGCGCGCCGCTATTCGCCCTGCCAGACCTGCAGGACGAAGACAAGAAAATGACCCGGGCCCCAGTGGACAAGGCGTCGACACCGCAGACGCCAGGCTGAAGGACGCAGCCTACGGA
The DNA here is from genome assembly GCF_059901175.1 of Fructilactobacillus sp. X3R5C2. NCBI lineage: Bacteria > Bacillati > Bacillota > Bacilli > Lactobacillales > Lactobacillaceae > Fructilactobacillus > Fructilactobacillus sp. X3R5C2. Next base: position 73 of record NZ_JBWXVC010000029.1, on the reverse strand, counting down.
CCCCGCCGAATCGCTGACGCCCTATCCGCCAGCGCAGGACCAAGCTCGCCGACCTGGTCGTGCCAAGCATGCC
>NZ_JBWXVC010000005.1:0-166319 GCF_059901175.1 Fructilactobacillus sp. X3R5C2 | reverse complement strand
TCGTTTGTGGCAGTAGCTCCATACGCTGCGGCGTCAGTTGGTACGTTGTCACCAGCATAAATGGTGATTCCGTGAGCGGTAATGTTGGCTTGGTTGGCTAAAACCGTTACTGGCACAAAGAACGTCTTACCGTTTGATGCGGTAATGGATACTTGATACTGGCCGGGTACTTGGTTATTAACTTTAGATGTGTCAATTTTGGTAATCATTGCCTTTGTGCCGTCTTCGTTTGTGGCAGTAGCTCCATACGCTGCGGCGTCAGTTGGTACGTTGTCACCAGCATAAATGGTGATTCCGTGAGCAGTAATGTTAGCTTGGTTGGCTAAAACGGTGACTGGGACATAGAACGTCTTGCCATTTGAGGCAGAGATGGCAACTTGATACTGTCCGGGAACTTGGTTATTAACCTTAGATGTATCAATCTTGGTAATCGTTGCCTTTGTGCCATATTCGTTTGTGGCACTGGCACCGTAAGCAGCTGGGTCCGTTGGCACGTTGTCGCCAGCGTAAATGGAGATGCCGTGAGCCGTAATGTTGGCTTGGTTAGCTAGAACAGTGACCGTAACCGTCATACTTTGACCATTGGAGGCCGTGATGGTTACTGGATACTGACCCGGTACTTGGTTATTAACTTTGGAAATATCGATTTTGGTAATGGATGCTTTTGTGCCATCTTCGTTGGTAGCTCCAGCGTTATAAGCCGCAGCGTCGGTTGGGACAGCATCACCGGCATAGATCGTAGTTCCTTGAGCATGAATTGAGGATTCATCTTTTACTGGATTTCCCCAAATCCATGTTCCGGGATGAGCTTCACCGTTGGTTAATTCATCTGAAGATAAGGCATTCTGACCAGGAATCACGTGGCCATTGGCGTCGACTTGAACCCAACCAGCATATTGACTAGGAACCGCTGGCAAATGGGAATCCAGCAAACCAGTTTCATTGCCTAACTTGAGCTCACTTAAACTTTGATCGTTTGCAAGCATGTCAGTCGTGTTAGTGGTTTGGGTATCAAAGTTGGAAAGGTCCAAACTTTTAAGGTCATAGCAGTTGGCAAACATGTTACTCATCGACGTCACGTTACTAGTGTCCCAGTTGGTAATTCCACTTAGGTCCGTGATGCTTTGATCACCGTTAAACATGTAACTCATGTCAGTTGCTTTACTAGTATTTAAGTTTGAAAGACCTTTGATGTTGAAGCCGTCAGTTAAAACACCGGTTCCGCAGAACATGTAAGCCATATCAGTTACATGACTGGTATTAAAACTACTTACATCTAATCCTTCCAATCGATAAGTAGATTGGAACATGCTGTGCATTACTTGAGCACTATTAGTATTTAGCTTGTTTATACCGTAGATACGCTTCAAAAATTGATCATCTTTAAACATGTTATAGAATCTAGTTACCTTTGATGTATCAATGCCACCAAGGTTTACATATTCAAGTTTAGTTCCGGTCATTCCATCCAAACCAGCGTTGGTGTAAAACATAGCATCCATGTCGGTTACATTACTGGTATTCATTCCCGTCAAATCAACCGACTTAAGTGCATGGTTGTCTAAGAACATATTGGTCATTTTGGTACAGTTCGAGGTGTCAAGGTTGTACAAGTTTTGATAATCTTGAACACCACTCCAATAAGCGAAGAGACCGTTAGCGTCATCAACAATTACCTTGGAATTAAAGACAACGTGTTGAACTTGTTTATAATTTTCTTGCAACCAACTATCAAGTTGAAATTCATTGCCTAAATCTCCACCGTCATTAAAAGAGAGTGTTCTAGTTTGGGCATCATAAACGTACTTAGCAGAACCCCAGGTTCCCTGTTGCGTCTGGTCAGCCAACTGAACATTTTTGACTGGTTGAGCGTTAAATTGAACAGCTTGGTTATTTTGAACGTTGTTAGCAACTGAATTAGCTTGATCATCAATCTTTTCGACTGGTTTTGGTTCTGGATTCGTTGGAACAACAGCCGCTTTGTTTTGGTCCACCTGTGGCTGGTCGGCTTTGACCGGGTTAGTTTGCTGCTTCACACCCTGGTTATCAGCGTTTTGATTGGTAGCTTTTTGATCGGTTACTTGTGATTTGTCGGGCTGAGCGTTTGAAGCATCAGTCGATTGGTTATTAGTTTGGGACTGGTTCTGTTTAGCAGGCTGAACAGTTGATTGACCATTATTTTGCTGGTCATTCTGTTTTACGACTGCCGGTTGATCGTTACCGCTTTGGTCTTGCACTGATGGGATAACGGTGTTCTTCTGAGTCGTTTGTGATTCTGATTGCGTATTATTTGTTGCAGGCTGACTTGATTGGTCATCCGACTTCTGTTCGTTAGCAGTCGGTGCCTTATCAACCTGAGTTTGATTATTAGTTGTCGTTGGGGCAGCTTTAGTAGAATTTACAGAAACTGCGCTCCCCGCCGCTTGTGCATCGGTTTTCACATTATTTGCAGCTGGTTGAGCGGTGGTATCAGCACTCGCTCCGATAGCTAAGCTACCAACAGTAGCAAATGTCACCAGCCCGGCGACCACCCACCGTTTTCCCGCTTTATACATTTTGAAATGTTTCTTTGGATTACTTAACATAAAAACTCCTCCCACTCCATTTAAAAACACGCTTTGTGAAGTAATAATAATTACAATCACGGCAATTAAGGTCCATTACCAATCAAGCAATTAATTAATACTTCACAAGAATAACGTGGATTGAACAAAGTTAACGAAGTATTTTATGAATAATTTATCCAAAATTAAAATAATAAGTTAAGAAATACGTAGAATAGCACTAGTTTGCGTACATCATCACAATTTGAGTGATTTTAAAACATATGTTACATAACATAATATTTGTAACTTTTATCATTGATTATAGGTAATTTGTGAAAAATAACTATGTAATTTCAATAATAATTTAATAATCATTGTTCGCTTATAATCGCCGTCTTATGCGTGATTTCTCTGATTATAATTTTTATTCAATAATAAAAATTGATGTATCACAACATTATTAGCAATTCAAATATGAGAACAAAAATAAAAAGAGTTCACTATCATTTTTGGTAGTGAACCCTTTTGAAGTTGTTATAAACGGTCCTAAGGACTGGTAAAATAAATATATACTATGTGATGGGTGATGTGAACGTGACTAAACCAATTATCAGAAATACCTACAATGCAATGATTATCTTGTTAGCAATAATTTCCATTGTGCTGACCGTTCTTCAGTTCTTAAATAAGCTTAATCTTGACGCTGAACCATACGTGGCTATTGACGATGCCATCTGGGTGATTTTTACCGTCGACTACTTCGGTGGGCTCTTGCTTGCCAAACCAAAATGGCAGTACGTAAAAACTCATCTGTTTGATTTACTCGCAATCATTCCGTTTGGGTACGGCTTATTTTTCTTCAAAATCTCTCGGGTAACCCGATTAACCCGCATCTTCCGACTTTTCAGGGTCGCGGGTGTCCTTGGCAAATTCAAAGAAAGAATCGAACGGTTTTTTAAAACCAACGGCTTTATTTACCTATTACTCATATGTACGATTATTATCTTGCTATCAGCCGGCCTCTACTCCATCGTCGAAAACACGTCGCTCACTAACTCGATCTGGTGGGCCATTGCGACCACCACGACCGTTGGTTACGGCGACATTAGTCCTAAAACCAGGATTGGCAAAGGAATTGCCGTCATTTTGATGCTGGTTGGGATTAACTTTGTGGGGATGCTGACAAGTACCCTCACTACCTTCTTTTCCAAGGAAACAGACCACGGACCCGTTTCAGAGGCAGATGAAATCCGCAAGTTCAAAAAGTTGATGGATGATCACATTATTACTAGAGAAGAGTTTGAACAAAAGAAGCGGGAATTGTTGAGAAAATAGAACATGATTAAGACTTAACGTTAATACTTGCGATTATCAAATATTCATAAACTATTACGACAATATAAAGTAAAATATTGGTACAAGGAGGATATTCATTATGTCAACTCAAAGTTTTAAAACCAATTTAAATTTCACAACAAAGTCTGCTCTTTCACTATATGACGCAATAAACGAATCCAAAAGAGTAGATATTAAAGCGGAAAATCCCGTCAAAGAATTTAGCAGTAAAGATCCTAGTAGTTTACATCAAGAATTTGATTCATTATTTAGGAGAAAATAATTAAGAAGTTATTCCATATAAAACAGTAAACAAACAAAACCTAAAAATCATCAAATGTTTAATTAGATATTTATACCAATAAAGAAAATCATCCTCAAATAGGGATGATTTTCTTGCTTAACTTATACAATTCACATGAAGCTAAAGTAATACAATTAAAAATGCATTCTCTAATCTAAGTCAAAACATTTAATGATTTATAGCTTAACTTTCTTTTTAAAAACAATTGCATTGAAATTAATCTCAGAGTATCATTCTAATCAATCAAGTGGAATTAGACACAAGAGGAGAGGAATTTATACTATGGAAAAATTTGACAAGCAGCACAACCAGATGGCACTTGCCACTGGTGAAAAGAAACAACGTAACAAACTCGTTAAATCTCACAAGGGTTGGCTAAAGGTTACTACCGGAACCATCTTTGCGGCTTCAGGTTTGTTCGTCATGGGATCATTAAATAACCAAGTTAATGCCTCTACTACCCCCCACTCAGCAATCGAGTGTAACTAACGTTGCCTTAGCAGCTGATGCTACACCAAACACGGTTCAAAGTGATCAGGGTAAAGTAGATAATGCTAAGACTAGTGTTAATAATGCTCAAGCTGGAGTAGATAATGCACAAAAGAATGTTGATAATGCTCAAAACAATGCCGACACAGCCCAGAAGAATGCTGACGCCAGTTCTCAAGCAGCTAGTGACCAACAAGGGGTCGTTAATAATGACCAAGGAGCTGTCGATAAAGCTCAAAAAGACGCTGATAACGCAACTCCAGACAACATTAAAAAGACCCAAGACGGAATTACCCAAGCAGGGAATGATGTTGCTAACGATCAAAAACAAGTAGCTTCTGATCAACAAGGAGTTGATCAAGCTCAAAGTGATGTCAATAAAGCCCAAGGTACTGCTGACCAAGCTCAACAGGCACAAAATCAAGCCCAAGATGGGGTTAGTAATGCCCAAAAACAAGTTGATCAAGATTCTAGCAATGTAAACAAAGCACAAAGTGCTGTTGACCAAAATCAACAAAGCACCCAAGACGCCCAAAATAAGCAAAGCCAAGCAGAACAAGATAAGACTAAAGCACAAAGTGATTTGGATACTTTGAACCAAGGTCAAAGTGCCGCACAGCAAAAACAAGATCAAGCTAAACAAGCGGTTTCTAACGACCAAAGCGCGATCAATCAAAAGAATTCTGACATTGCCAATGCTCAAAACCAAGTTAATAACGACCAAGACCAAATTAATCAAACAAATCAACAAATTGATGGTTTGAATCAATCTAAGAGTGCTTACAGTCAGGATATTCATATTCCAGCTGGTATGACGTTGCAAGGATTCCAACAGTGGAAACAACAACACCCTAATGAAGACCCTGAAGACTGGTTTGCTCAATTTGATCAACCCGGTATGACAGGAAACAAGTATCAATCTAGTGACGCAGCTAAACAAGACAAAGTTAAAGTTGTTACTAGTGATAAAGGACAACAAGTAGCACAGTTTACTAGTAATCAATACCAAGAAATGCAAAATTATGTTGGCTGGTTAATTAATCAAATTCATCAACAATTCGGTACTCCTGAAGTTCAAGTTGGTGGAGAGGGCATGGATCAATTTGTTCAAGATATTTTGAATGGATACGATAATGATAACTGGAATATTGATGACCATAAAGATCATGACATTGACGCTATTAATCGTGCAGCCGCAGCTAGTGGATTAGAAACTTATGATGGCATGAATGGATATGAAAATGTTATCTCTGGAGCTATGGGTTTTGATGGCGATACGAATATGAATGATATCTATAGCAGACTGTACTACGCAATTTTAGACTTTATGTTTGAAGATAGTACCGCATATCATGGTCATGAAGTAAGTTTATTAGGAGTTGATCCATACAGTGGCAACGCCAATAACAATAAGTATTTAGGAGTTGGCGTAGACGCATACGGTCAAGTTCATATCATATTTGTTAGCCCTGACCAAATCAAGGACGCTAATAAGTTCAATCAATCTGCTGCTTATGTAGCTAGTCCAGATACTCTGAATCAACAAATTAGTGACGCTCAAACAAAGCTAGCAAGTCAAAAGGATCAACTATCTAAAGATACGCAAGCTCTTCAAGGACTACAAAGTCAACTTCAAGACTTACAAAAGCAGCTAGCTAGTGACCAAAGCGATGTACAAAAGTTTGATCCGGCTAACTACCAAGACAGTATTAATAAGACCAAGGCTCAAATTAATGATCTTAATAATGAGATTAGCCAACAGAAACAAACGATCGCTAATAATCAAGCTGCTCTACCGGGTCTTCAAGCTCAATTAACCCAAGCTAAGCAGCAAACCGCTGGTGACGTTAATAAGTTAAACGACGCTAAAGACACCTTACAAAAAGCAACTACCACTAAGCAGCAAGCACAAAGTGCCTTAACTACGGCTAAACAAGATTTAGCTAATAAACAACAAGCACTCGTACAAGCACAACAACAGCTAAAAGATGACCAAGCTAAACTTGCTGCTTTAAAGCAACAATTAAGCGATTACCAAAATGCTGGTCCTAACTTAGCTGCCGCTAAAGATAAATTGGCAGGGGATCAAGTTAAATTAGCTGATTTGCATAAACAAAGTGACACTGACCAAGCTGCTTTACAGCAAGCCCAAGACGCTTTGAACCAAGCTAAAGCTACTCTTGCTGACAAACAAGCTGACCTTTCAAAGGCACAAGCTGAATTAGCACAAGCAGAACAAGTCGAAAAACAAGATGAAGCTGACAAGGCAGCTAAAGAAGCCGCTAAGAAAGCTCATGACCAAGCTATTAACCATGCGATTGATAACGCCCAGCAAGGTACTCAACCAAGAGCTGCTTATGGTAACCAACAAGGAACCGTTGCTACTGGCAATGTTATTCCTCAAACCTTTAAAGGTGTTACTCAATTGAGTAATGGAACCTACAGCTTTGATAACGGTAAGATTGTAGTTAATGCTAACGGAGACGTTATTAAGCTCAATGGTCAAAACGTTACTGGATTAAAGCTCTTGACTAACGGTGAAATTGTTAATGCTAATGGTAAAGTGATTGCTACTATTGCAACTTCCTCTTCTTCTAATTTCAAATTTTCAATCGATAAGAAAAATTCACAAAATAATCAAAGTCTAAAGAACCAAGTGTTACCACAAACTGGACAATCAGATACAACGTGGATGACAATTGTTGGATTATTAGCAACTATTATAGGAATCTTTGGATTTGCAGGTAACAGACGCAGATTTACAAAATAATATCTAAATAATTATAATAAGTTTTATAATCATATTATAAATATATGGGTTCTAAATCAGTTAGTTTTGTCTAACTATTTAGAGCCCATTATTTTTGATAAAGTAAAGTTTATTACTATTAATAATAAATTAATTTAATATTATACACAATGAAATGGAAAAGATGTTTTAAATGCTTCCATACTAGTGTATTGTAGTAACTGTAGTAAGGAGGTGATGACTATGGCCTCTAAAAACAACAAAAGACTTAGATTAACGGCATTTGAAATCAGCTTCAAATTGCCTTCTCTAAGTCTCACATTTGTTTTTAAATGATAATTCATTTAGGGAGCGATTTGCGCTCGCTCCTTACTACATTTTTAGTATAACACACTATCATCAATTACATATGGGAGGTATGACATGAAAACTAGAGAATGGAAAATTGGAAAACACATAACCATCACGATGACACCACATCGGCCAACGTATAAAGACTGGCTCGGACTAGCCTTAATCGTCTTCATCATCGCTTTGATTATTTGGTGGCTCGTTTAACTTCAACCTGAATACTAGTAAACCAGCGCTTTAAGTGCTGGTTTTTATTTAACAAAATAAAATCAACTCACATAATTATCATTTTTTACTTAAAACAATTGTATTATAAAAATTCATATAGTATTATCAATTATGTAAAATAATTTATAAGCAGAAAGGACTTATGTTATGAGTAAATTTATTAAACATGATAATTGTAAGGTATCAAAAGAAGATAGTCATCAGTCGCACGTGAATCCAGTAAGGCTACATAAACATTGGCTAAGGATTACTACTAGAAGCGCTTTGGTAGCGTCGGGAGTGTTTGCAGTGGGAGTATTCAACAATGCTGCTAGTGCAAACGTCCAGACGCAAGCCACTAGTCAACAGCAAAATGGCACGTCTAATGCCGTCTCAACTGATCAAAACCAGGTCACAAATGACCAGACGGCTGTAAACACCGACCAAAAGAACGTCGACTCCGACTCTCAAGCCATAAGTAATCAACAGGGTGTGGTGAATAAGGACCAAGCTGCCGTTGACCAGGCCCAAAAAGAAGCGGCCGATGCCACTCCCGAAAACATCAAAAAGACTCAGGACCAAATTAATCAGACCGATAACGACATTAAAAATGACCAAAGTCAAGTTGATAACGATCAAAAAGCCGAGAATGACGCCCAGGCGACCGTGGAGAAAGATGAGAAGAACGCTGATAATACTCAGCAGGCCCAAAATCAAGCCCAAAACGCTGTTAATAACGACCAGAATCAGTTAAACCACGATACTGACGCGCAAAATCAGGCGCAAAGTGCCGTTGACAACAACGAACAGAGCACCAAGGACGCCCAGCAAAAACAAGACCAAGCTGAACAACAAAAAGCGGATACTCAGACCACGCTTGACAACCTAGACAAGTGGCAAGCCGCCACCAAGAAAAAGCATGACGAGGCCGAAAACAACGTTAAACACGACCAAGATGCCATCAATAAAACGAACCAAGCAATTAGTAATGCGCAAGACGACATTAGTTCGTGGAACTCGACCCTTAGTGATGCGCAAAGTACCTTAAACGACGAGAAACAGTCCGAGAGTGCCTTTGAGCAAAGCATTCACATTCCCGCTGGCATGACCTTACAGGGCTTTCAGCAATGGAAACAACAACATCCAAACGAAAACGCCTCCGACTGGTTCAACCAGTTTGATAATGCGGCAATGGCTGCCAACCACTATCAACCAAGTGACATTGCGAAGCAGGATTATGTCCAGGTCGGAACTAACAGTAACGGTCAGGAAACCCCACAATTCACCAATAATCAAAAACTCGAAATGGCAGAATACGTCCAATGGCTCATTAATCAAATCCACAAACAGTTTGGTACCACGGACGTTGAAATTGGTAGTTATAGTATGGGCCAATTCGTTGACGACTTGGTAAATGCTTATAACCAAGATGATTGGAACATTAATAACCAAAACGGTTATGACGTCAACGCCATCAACAACTTGGCAGCCAAGTATGGCCTAAAAACTTATCCCGGAGAGGACGGTTATGAAATCGTTACTCCTGGTGACATGACCTTTGATAACTACACCACCATGGATACCATCTACTCCAAACTCTACAGTATGATTATGAACTTGCTGTTTAATGACAGTCAGGCATCGGATGCCCACGAGATGAGTCTTCTGGGTCTCGACCCGCATAACGGAAACGTCAATAATGACAAGTACCTTGGCATCGGTGTTGATAACTATGGTCAAGTTCACTTGGTTTTGATTAGCCCAAGTCAAATTCAGGATTCGAATAAGTTTAATGTAGTTGCTACATTTATTGCGACTCCCGAAAAACTAGAACGCCAAATCGCTGACACGCTCGAATTAATCTCGGACTGTAAAGGAGCAATAAAACGTGCTCAACAAACGCTAGAAAACTTACAAAACAAGCTAGGACGTCTGACCAATCAGTTAAGTAACGATGAAAAACAAGTTACCCAGTACAATCCAGCTCAATGGTCGGCTAACATTCACAAGGCTAAGACCGAAATCAACGACTTAAACAAGCAGATTGCTCAAAAGCAACAGACCATCGACCACAACAACGCTGCCCTTCCTGGCCTCCAGAACAAGTTGGCTCAGGCTAAACAACGGGTCGCAAACGACACCAACCAACTTAATAACGATCAAAACAAGTTACAAAAGGCAACGGCCGCAAACAAACAGGCTCAAAGCAATTTAGACAAGGCTACCCAAGACCTCATCAATAAACAAAAGGCTCTTGAACAAGCAGAAAAGCAACTGCAAAATGACCAAGCTAAGCTAGCTTCTTTACAAAAACAACTGATTAATTACCAAAATGAAGCCAATAACTTAGCGAACGCCAAGGCCAAACTAGCCAACGATAAGGCGAAGTTGGCCGACCTTGAAAAACAAGTGGCCGCTGATCAAGCCGCTCTGGACAAGGCTAAAAGTGAGTTGGCAAATGACCAAGCCGCACTGGCTCATGACGAACAGGCTGCTAACCAAGCTAGTGGTCAAAACACGACCAAAAAGGCGCACGCTCAAATCATCAACCACGCCATTGACCACGCGCAACAGACCACGAAACCACGGGCAGCTTACATCAACCACACGGAAACGGTTCGTCCTGAAAGCGTCCACACCAATGCGTCTGGCGTAACCCCGTTAACCGAAGTTAAGTACCGCATCAGTAATCAAGCTGGTTCTCGTTTAGCCACCTTACCCCTTGTTTATCGTCAATCTGTCAAGATTGATAAGCTGACGAGTAAGAAGCAGGAAAATTCAAACGTGACCCTTCCACAAACCGGACAATCAAGTACCAGTTGGTTGTCAATCGTCGGACTTCTAACCGCTCTGATGGGCATCTTTGGGTTAGCTGACAAGCGCAATAAATACCTCAAATAATCTTTCACTCATTGATATCCTAATAAGCCCTAGTGATAATCACTAGGGCTTATTTTTAATGGTGGTAATGGTACTTTATTTTAAATAATCGAAATTCATGAAAAATTGCTCCCTAAAGTGCGTATCTAAATAATGAACAAACAAAAAAGGAGAAATATCATGGAATTAAATGAATTACCACTGAATCTATGTGAACCACTTAAGCGAAAGATGCGCAACGAATTCGCGGTCGACATCAATTCGATTTTACCGTCACAGGTGAACCGGAAACTAACCAACTACACCATCAACTGGGATTCGGTCCTGTTGCTCATCAATTTAAAGGACGCCCGCAATCAATTTAATTCCCTCGTCGTCGACCGTGTCTCAGGCTTTACCCTCGTGAAGCAAACCACCAACGTCCTGATGAAGGAGTTGTGGCAAAAGAACCACCTGTCCCTTAATAAAATCAAAACACTGGCGGGTCACTGTCAGATTAACAAGAACATCCCGTACGTCAGAAATGACGTCCAACTCCTGCGCCTAAAGTCCATTGACCACTGCAAGCGCAACACGTCGTGGGTTGCCTATCACAACCTCAATCATGTAATTCGCAAGGGAGACGACCGCCTGGAACTGTACTTCAACGACATCGCCACTCCGATCTATCTGGACGGCTCTTTTCCCTTTATCAAGAAACAGGAGGAGTATTCATACAAAATCAGAAGTTTGGAGGAAATGATATCCAGACAAGTGAATAACTTGTTTGGCTGTCAAAATAATGGAAATTCTAACTATCACGGTCCGACTTCAGGTGGATGCGGATGGGAAGACTTAAGTAATCTATTAAAATAATTTAGTAGTCTTTAATGTACCGAAACTCACGATGATACCTGCGACCAGCTAACTTCTGCGCCAGTTGCTTACTACGATAAAAGTGACCACCCTCGTTCATGTTAACGATTGGATTCACCCCGTTATTGACGAACGTCAACATATCAACGTGGTAATCGTCGACCTTTTGGCGTCGTTCTTGAAGATAAATCCCATCACCCGTTGATTGCGTCCAACCGTACAGATTAACGGTGGCCGCCCTTCCCTTTGGACCTGATTGCCAAGGGATGTAACTCATATTACGTAACAACGACCAATTTTCGGTCTTTTTGATGTAATTGTTACTTAGTTTAGTGCGATTACCAATTTCTTTAAAATGGGGCTTATACTTGGTTTGATGGATCGTGACACGATATGTATCTGGTTTGGAATCGACATCGTAAATAGTCGCTGAACTCGTCCTTTTCGTGTTGCGGATGATGCTGTACCGATTGGTTTTAGTTGAATAGGAGTACCAGGTCCCGCGGAATTTCGCTGGAAAACTAGCCATGCTCATCCCTTTACTGGTCTGTTTCTTGTGAGCATGGTGCAATGCTGCAAAACCCGCACCAGCTAAAACCATCATTAACAGTATTAATGCCCCAGTAACGATGAAATATCTTTTCTTTTTCATGGACCCCTCCTGATTAAAGTTAAGTAATTAATGTTAATGGATAATCATTACAGTTTAAGCATAGCGCACTGAGTGGTGATGTACCAGGTAAAATCGTCATTATACAAATTTTTGAAGGAGGAATTACTAATGAAACTTAGAAAAGTTGGAAATAAAAGTGTAATTACGATTCCAAAAAGATTTAGCTATCCTGAAGGCACTGACTTTGACATCAAAAAAGAAAATGATGGGTCATTAAAGTTAACGCCTAAACATCGAAATCCATTTGAAGGAACATGGTATCTAGATGGACTAGATGAAAAACAAAAGAAAGCCCTTAGACAAAGGGAAGAGTTAGGTAAAGCAATGGGAAGAGAGATAATTAAATAATGTGTATACCAAAAAAGTGAGATTATCTCCTTAGATTTTATTCCCAGTGCTGGAAAAAATTAGAAAAAAATAAATATAATAGTTGACAATGATTCAAATTAAAATTATAGTACTTGGCAACAATAACTAAACAAATAATATTTACCAGTTGAGTACAGATTGAAAATTTGTATAGAGAGTTCCCGGGTGATGAAAAGGAATCAAATTGAGATTTGGAATATGGACTGGATTCAAAATTATTAGTGAAATTGATTAGCTAATAACGGTCCTGTATCCGATATCAGTACAAAGTTATACTGGGTTTCCTGGTGCAACTTACTGAGGTTAGATTCAAGAGAATCTAGCAAATTAAGGTGGTAACACGATTAGCAGTCGTCCTTTTATTAGGACGGTTGCTTTTTTATTTGGTTATTGAAATATATTAATTCACATTTTGGGAGGTAGAATCATGAAGAGAAGAACCAAGTACATTATTTTAGGAATTATCGTTGTTTTAGTGGTGTTGGCAGCTTATTTTAGTTTTTTTCATAACACAAGTGCTACTAACAAAAAGAAAACCATTACAGTCGGCATCATGAATGGATCCAAAAAGGATGACCAGATTTATCAATCAGTTGCTAAAACAGCAAAAGAAAAATATGGCTTACATGTCGTTTATAAGAAGTTCACTGATTACTCGCAACCTAACCGTGCATTAGCTGAACATGAAGTTGATCTTAATTCATTTCAACACAGTGCTTTCCTTAATGCTTGGAATAAAGGCAATCACGGTAATATCGTTCCAATTGGAAAAACTTTTATTGGACAAGGTCGGATTTATTCTGACCATTTAAAAAATCTCAAAGACATCAAACCAGGATCAACCATCACGATTCCAAATGATGCAACTAACGAATCTCGTGGTCTCTACATTCTCCAAAGTGCTGGTCTAATCAAACTCGATCCAAATAAGAGTCTGGTCAATGTAAAAGATATCAAGAGTAATCCCAAAAAATTAAAAATTGAAGAAATCGATGCCAATCAGGCACCAAGAACATTACCTGATGTAGCTGCCTCATATGTCCTTGGTAATTTTGCTCAAAGTGCTGGATTAGATCCAAATAAGGCCATCTACGTTGAACCAATCAACAAAATTTCTGCCAAATGGATTAACATCATTGCAGCAAATAAAGATCAACGAAATAACAAGTACTATAAAGAATATGTAAAAGCTTATCAAACCCAAAAAACTAAAAAATTATTAAACAAACTATACGGAAAAGTTGAAATTCCAGCATGGGACATTAATTTAAAATAACGGAGGTTTAGGAAATGCAAAAATATCCAGAATTATTAAATGATTTTCTCAATTATGTAAAAATTAATACGAGATCTGATTCTTCTAAAAATAGCATTCCCACTACCATTGGCCAAACAGAGTTCCTTAAAAAACTCGCAAAACAACTAAATAACAAAAAGCTAACCAACGTTCATTTTAGTGATGGAAGTTACTTATTTGCTACTCTACCTAGAAATACTACCAAAGCTGTTCCAAAAATCGGCTTCATTGCTCACGTTGACACAGCTGACTTCAATGGCGAAAATATTCATCCGCGCATACAAAAAAATTATCAAGGTAAAAACATTCAGCTTAACTCAAAATATCAACTAAACCCAGACGAATTTCCGAACCTAAAAAATTACATTGGCGATACCATCATTACTACTGATGGTTCAACGTTGTTAGGTGCCGACGATAAAGCTGGCATTGCAGAAATTATGAGCATGATTGATTACCTTCAAAAGAACCCAGAAACTAAACATGGTGACATTTTAGTTGGATTTGGACCAGACGAAGAAATTGGTAAAGGCGCCGATCATTTCAATCCAACGGATTTTGGGACCAACATTGCTTATACTCTTGATACAGGAGCTGCTGGTGAAATTAATGATGAAACTTTCAACGCGGCAGAAGCTAATATCACAATTAATGGCACTAGTGTCCATCCCTCTCATGCCAAAGGAAAAATGGTAAGTGCAATCCAATTAGCAATCGAATTTGACAATCAAATTCCTTTATCACAACGCCCTGATGTTACTGACGGAAGACAAGGATTCTATTTTGCAACCGACTTTAAAGCTACTCCTGATGTCGCACATATCAACTACATTATTAGAGATTTCGATAAAATTGCCTTTGAGAATAAGAAAAATCATCTAAAAAAAATCGTCAATCAATTAGATAACAAATACGGAAAAAATCGAGTACAAATCACCTTTCACGACCAGTACTACAATATGAAGAAACTAATTGATCCAAAAATCGTTAAAAGAGCCGAAAAAGCAACCAAAGATGCCGGTCTTAAACCGAAGATTATTCCGTTTCGTGGTGGAACAGACGGATCTAAAATCACTTTCAAGGGTTTGCCTACTCCTAACTTAACTAATGGAAGTGAAAACGCACATGGTAGGTACGAATTTGCAGTATTAGAATCAATGAAGAAAGTTACTGACGTATTAGTTAATATTTCAAAAATTAGTTTATAGTTAATCTGATTTCATCATCTTTGATAGCATAAATGATTCTACACTCGTAAAACAAACCAACAGTGTATTAATGAAAGAATTATGTAAAAACAACCATTATTCCTTATTAAGGAATATCAACATTGCCGCCAATACAACGAATCAAGGTTCTATAATTATAAAATTATAGAAATGTTTTAACAATTTATGAAGAGTATATATTGATTTTCTAATATCTTCTTTCAATAAATTTTTTACTTCACTAATTGTATATTATAAATGAGGGGGTAATTGGAAAAAATTGTTGAAATAAATTTAATCAACAATTATACGTTCATAATTTAATAATTATTTATTAATAAAGGAGATAATAAAATGAAACTTAATGATTTAAGAAATATTCAATACGTTATCGATTTAATACTTCAAACCCAGAGTGATAGAAATGAAGTTAATTCGGAAAACAGTAATGAAAAGCAATTTGAGTTATCAAGTTATGCTTTAGTAGTATATTCACCGGCAATGGGCATCATTCAGTTTGACCCATTTCTTGAAAAACATAATCAAAAGTATGATAAAAATAATTATTCTCCAAAATATTATGATATTCATATTAACTGGGGACTTAATTATAAACTTTATTCAATCGAACACATTAACATAAGTAATGAAAATAAATTTAAATTTATAAATGAACAATTTAAAAGTAATTATGCGCTTAATGATAAAAACACTATCAATAATTTTAGAGAAATAACAAAAAATCCAGAGGTGCTTCTTAGGTTTGCTATCAACTTCATGGAAGAAATTAATAAATTAAAAGATAATAAAGAGAAGTCGTTAATATCCAACTATGATAATGCTATACCAAATCCTGTGGTGTACAATGTAACTCACTTTAGAGACAATATTACTCTAGAATTTGAGATTATGAACAAAGATGAAAATTTTAAAATCATTAGTCTTCAACCAAGGACAAGATTACCTAAAATTAAATAGTTATAGAATAAAGACCCATTCCATTGATATGAAATGGGTCTTTATTAATTCATAAAATAATAACATGATTATGATAGGCAAGTCTCATTACGAATAATTATAATCCAAACCACCAATATTCATAATCATCAAAAAATATTTTTATAGCATCATCACGTAAATTATTAAAATAATCTTCGTATTCAACTCTTGAATTTGTTCGCTTAGTTACATTGCCATTCTTATCTTTTCCAATTCCATTAATAAACCAATCCTTATTAAACAAAGCAGCAAATTGTACAGTAGGTTTAGGCTCTCCATTTAAGTGATTTAAAATATCTTGATATAATTTCCTTTTATTAACAAAGCCAAACATTTTTTCATCCACAGATCCTGGTGTTTGCTGCCACTTCTTTTCGACGATAAATATAGTATTTACTTCTTCATTAAAAAATACTTCGTCTGGTTTCCATCGTTTATTATTTGTGTTATCTAAACCATATATTTCATGAAGAGCGTTATAAAAAGCATATTGTTTAGTTAAAATTCCAACATACTTTTCTTCATGTTTATCATTAGATTTTCTATAAAGATCATAAGAAAGTGTTTTAGTATTTACTATTTTGTCTTTATCATCATATTTATGTAGCTTTAAAATATACTTATTAGATAAATCACGATTAATTCTTGATACCAAATCTGTACTATTTTCAAATTTTAATCCCGAAGCATTAGTATGTGATCCTCCTACACCGTTTTCCTTCAAAAATAACCACTCCCTTTATAAAACAATTATAAAGGAAATGGTTATTTTTATAAAGATTATTAATAATTCGTTATTACGACTTCTCCAACAACCCCTCTCTTCTTACCATTACTATTAATAGATCTTTTAGCTTTTACACTGTTTATCTTAAAGTCTTTATACAAATCCCTAGTTAATTCTGTGTCAGAATTAGAAAGCATTACTTTAACTCCTCTTTTAGACAATTGTTTTGCAAGATTAGCTAACTCTTCCTGCTGGATTAAACCAAAGCCATCTTTCGTGTAACTTGTAAAATTAGAGATTTGATTAATTGGAATGTAAGGAGGATCAAAATAAATAAAATCATTTGCATTTGCATTTGCAACAGCAGCTTTATAATCACCACTTGTTATTTTTACATGTTTTTTTAGATAATCGCTAGTTGAATTAAGTGTATCCGGTAATAAATTTAACGTTTTATGATTTCCAAAGGGAACATTGTTTTGCCCTTTTTGATTAACCCGCCAAAGACCATTATATCCAGCTTTATTTAAATATATAAATCTTGCTGCTCTTTCCGTATCTGACATAGAAGTAATCTTGCCATTTCTATCTACCGATCTTAATTTATAATAAAATTCCTTATTATCTTGCTCTTGATAAATATCCAGAAGAGCTTTTAACTCGATAATATTATTTTTAACTACCTTCCAAGTATTAATTAATTCCTCATTAAAGTCGTTTATATACGCCCTATTTGGAGTTAAAGATAACAAAAGTGCTCCACCCCCAACAAAGGGCTCATAGTAATCTTTAAAATTATCTGGACAATAATATTTTAACTTAGATAAAAGTTGTCTTTTTCCACCTACCCATTTTATGAAAGGGCTTGGACTAGGGTGAATCAAATATTTTTCAAAATTATCATACGACATATTAAGGCTCTCAGAAATCTTAATTAATGTATCTTTATAATTTCTTATTACAGAATCATAAGGTCTATCTATTTGACTAATTAAAGTTGTATAAGGAACATTAATCATTTTGGAAATTTGCTTAAAAGTAAGATTATGTTCTTTCAAAATGTCATTTAAATTATTTTTCATACCATTCTCCCTGTTTCGTATTACGTAACCTAATCATATCATAGAATACGAAACGAATTCATTTTTTATTAAAATAATATTTAATATTATTAAGAATGATATATTTATTAAATATTATTATCTAAACATTGTGCATGATTATACATGTATAAAATACACTTGTATCCAATTATTATCATTTAATAAATAAACATTATGCATATAATCGTTGACATATTAGTACATAGTCACACAAATGCCACTTTCACTAAATTTTATCAAAAAACATTTTTACTGATATGTTTAAAAATTGTGTTATGTTGAACAAAGGTTTAATATAATCAGCGTAACATGCAATTACAATATTAATGTTTTTTATGGAGGCGTTTTTTATGAATACAAGTAGTGATGACGAATATAATTATAAAAATTTGGATTTGAACGCTTTATTTATCGGTGACAAATCTGAGAATGGACAACTCTACAAAGATCTTCTAAATAAATTTGTAGACGAACATCTTGGATGGCGTAGAAACTATATGCCCGCAGATAAACATATGATTACTCCTGAAGATCAATCATCCTCAGAATTTCAAGGAACAGTAAATCATTTAAGAAGTGTAATGGATGTTGTTTCACGAAAACTCCGTTCCCAATCAGTCCCTTGGCAATCAGCCGGAAGATATTGGGGCCACATGAATTCTGAAACCCTTATGCCAGCAATTCTTGCTTATGATCTTGCAATGTTATGGAATGGAAATAATGTTGCTTATGAATCTTCTCCTGCAACTTCTCAAATGGAAGAAGAAGTTGGTAATGATTTTGCCAAATTAATGGGATATACACATGGCTGGGGACATATCGCGGCTGATGGCTCCTTGGCAAATCTAGAGGGATTATGGTACGCAAGAAACATTAAGTCCCTACCTCTAGCAATGAAAGAAATAATCCCTGAACAAGTTAAAGGAAAAACTGATTGGGAACTCCTTAATATGTCAACCAAGGAAATTATGGATATTCTCGAAAATAATCCTGATAAAATTGATGCACTTAAAGCTCATTCAGCACGCAGTGGTAAAAACATTCAAAAACTTGGTAAATTATTAGTTCCACAAACAAAGCATTACTCTTGGCTAAAGGCAGCCGACATTATTGGGGTAGGTCTTGATAACGTTGTCTCTGTTCCCGTTGATAGTAATTACAGAATGGATACTAATGAACTAGAAAAAATCATAAATAAATTAGTGAAAGATAAGACTCCTATTTTGGGTGTGGTTGCTGTAGTAGCATCTACTGAAGAAGGGGCAGTGGATCCCGTAGACAAAATCGTAGATCTCCGTAAAAAGTTTGCTAAACAAGGTGTAAATTTTTATTTCCATGTTGATGCAGCATATGGTGGATATGGGAGAGCGATGTTCTTAAATAAGGATAATGAATTTATTCCTTATAATGAATTAAGCAAAGTTCAATATGATAATAACGATTTTACTGAAGATAAACAATTCTTTAAAGAAGAAGTTTACAACGCGTACAAAGCAATTGAAGATGCCGATTCAGTAACAATCGATCCACACAAAATGGGATATGTTCCATATGCAGCTGGTGGAATTACAATAAAAGATATTAGAATGCGAGATACAATTTCATATTTTGCAACTTATGTATTTGAAAAAGGAGCACATATTCCCGCATTATTAGGTGCATATATTCTTGAGGGATCAAAAGCTGGGGCAACTGCAGCATCAGTATGGGCTGCTCACCACACCTTACCATTAAACGTCGAAGGATACGGAAAACTAGTAGGAGCTTCGATCGAGGGTGCCAATCGTTATTATAATTTCTTGAAAAACCTAGAATTTAAAATTGGAGATAAAACAATTGAAGTCTATCCTCTCACGAAACCGGACTTTAACATGGTTGACTACGTATTAAAGGAAAAAGGAAACAATAGTTTAAGTGATATGAATAAACTAAACCATGATATGTATGACGAAGCATCATATGTGTCTGGCAATTTATATAGTAAAGGATATATCGTATCTCACACAGATTTCCCAAAGAGTGATTATGGAGACAGTCCATTAAAATTCGTCAAATCAACGGGAATTAGCGAAGATGACTGGAATAAAGTAAGGACTGTTACAATCATTCGTGCTTCTGTCATGACGACTTATATGAATAAAAAAGAAAATTTTGAATATTTTGCTCCAAAAATTAAATCAGAAATGCAAGAAGATTTAGAAAAAATATTTGAAAATAAAATTGTGAAAAAATTAGAAAAAGAACATAAATAAGAGAGTTGGTGAATAACAATGGCTAAAAATGCCAAAAAGATTAGCTTAATTACTTTTGTAGGTATGACAATGGCATTATGTGCAACCGTCCGTTCGATTCCTTCCATTGCTGCTAGTGGTTGGACGCAAATAACATATATGTTATTTGCGGTATTATTCTTTGCTCTTCCTATTGCTTTAATATCGGGGGAACTGGGTACTATGATGCAAGCTGAAGGAGGTCCTCAACTTTGGGTAAAGTCAGGACTAGGAGATCGCTGGGGATTTGTTACAGCATGGCTTTTATGGGTTCAAATGTTCCCAGGAATGGTCATGGTTGCTTCAACACTAGGCCCTTTATGGGGAAATACCTTTGGATTCATAGCACTTGGAAATAATCATTGGTTTATATTAGCTAATATATTAATTTTTTATTGGATTATTACCATTCTAAATTTAAAGTTCGACATGGCTAAGGTTGGGGGATCCATAGGCGTCTGGCTTGGAGTATATATTCCAATCGTTGTAATGCTAATAATGGGTGTTTGTGCATTAACAAAAGTAGGAATTATGCCTAATGGATATCTAGGTTCATTTTCATGGAGTAAACTACTTCCCAGCCTGAGCAATGTGTCTTCACTTCAGTACTTTGCTGCTATTGCCTTTGTATTTGTTGGATTAGAAATGTCATCAGTATTTATTCCAAGATTAAAGAAGCCTGAAAAAACATATACTCGTGGTATTTTTATAGCTTTAATTGGTTTAGTATTAATGAATATCATTAATTCATTACTTGTTGCAAATGTTATTCCTAATGGACAAATTCAATTAGCAAATATTACTCAACCAATTCTTTTATGGTGTAAAATTCTTGGCTGGCCAACAATAATCGCTAACATTTTTAGCTTTATGGTGGTTATTGGCGTGATTCTTCAATTATCGGCCTGGGTAACTGGACCATCTCAAACAATTGTACAAGTTGCTCGAGATGGTGAATTGCCACCTAAATTTGGATTCCAAAAAGTAAACAAATTTGGAGTTTCAAAAAATGTTGTTTTAACACAGTCAATTATGATTACGTTGTTTGCTCTTTTATATGGATTAATGAAAAATGTTAATGGTGTATTTTTAATACTAACAAATGCAACCACAATTATATATTCAATCGTATACGTATTAATAGCAATCACATTAATTGTACTGAGAATTAAAAAACCTGAAGCACCTCGTCCTTATAGAATTGGAAAAAAAGGAAATTTCTTAGGATTCTTCACAGCAGCTATTCTTCTCTTTGGAATTGCCGTTATCATAATATCAACTCTCTTAGCTAATAGTTTAATGACAGCAATCTTAGTTATTGTTATCACTGCTGTATTGTTTGTTATTCCGCTTATTATTGATAAATATAAAAATCCAGCTTGGAAATCTAAAGCTGACAAAAACATGTGATTAAGAAGTCCTAAGATATTCATTAATCATTAAATAAATGATGACTCCCAAAGAATTAGTTATAACTAACCTCTTGGGAGTTTTTTAGTTAAACAAATCTTTTTTATATTTAATCAAAATATACTTTTCATAAATACCATTGTTTTAATTAATTTTTAAATTTTGTGTTCTTACTCTCATCTATTTTTCAACTAACATTGAAATTTACATTTAATGTAACCGCTTGCAAAAAAATATTTGAAGGACTATAAATATCTATGTTGGAATATTTATTCTGATTGAAATGAAATCACATTATTAAAAATATAAAATGATAGCTACATTGTTATTTATGTAATTGTTTTCTAAAAATTGTTTATTGATCAATTTCTAAAAAACATTCATAAATAAAGGAGGAAATCTCATGGACACAAAAGCAAAAAACAGTAATTCTAATGATAAAACTGAACCAAAAAGTTTTGCATCACATCTACCAAGTTTAAAAGTAAGTATGATATTTGCAATGACATTCGGATTTTTTGGTGTTAACATGGCATTTTCATTGCAGCAGTCACAAATGGGCCGGATTTTTCAGACCATTGGTGCTAACCCAAACAACTTAGGATTTTTCTTCATCCTTCCACCATTGGCAGGAATGATTATCCAACCTTTAATTGGTAAATATTCAGATCGGACTTGGAACCGTTTTGGCAGAAGGATGCCTTACTTACTTATTGGTGCGCCAGTTGCAGCCATTGTCTTAGTATTGCTTCCCAATGCTGGTTCATTCGGTTTTGGATATGGTTCATCTGCTGCTCTTTGGTTTGCAGCCATTGCTACTCTATTCATGGATCTATCATCTAATGTATGTATGCAACCATTCAAGATGATCATTGGTGATATGGTTAATGAAGATCAAAAAGATATGGCCTGGTCATGGCAACAAGCATTCTCTAACCTTGGTGGTGTTCTAGCCAGCTTGGTACCATTCTTTTTAGCATTCATCGGTTTACCTAATATTGCCAAAAGAGGGGATGTTCCAATTACAGTTAAATTGGCTTACTATTTAGCTGCAGCGGTATTGTTACTAACTTCCTTTTATACTATTGCCAAAGTTCGTGAATATAATCCTGAAGAATATGCTTTTTATCATAATATTGATTTGACTAAACAAAAGAAGCAACCCAGTCTTTGGACTCTAACCAAAAAAGCTCCTCGAGTATTCTGGGAGATTTCAATTGTTCAATTTTTTACCTGGTTTGCCATTCTTTATTCTTGGACTTACGCTACTGGTGCCATTTCATTAAACGTGTATCATACCACTAACCCATCATCTGCAGGTTATCAAGCTGCTGGTAATTGGTATGGTGTTCTTACCTGTATCCAAGCAGTTGCATCAGTTATCTTTGGTTTCTTAGTACAAGCTAAGACAAAGCCAAAAAACAGAAAGGGCTGGTATGTCTTTGGCTTACTTGCTGGAGCCCTTGGATTTATTCTAATTTTCTTTATCCACAGTAAGTTACTCCTAATATTACCATTCTGTTTGATTGGAATTACTTACATTACGATGAATACGCAACCATTTTCATTATTAACTGAAGCGTTAAACGGTGAAAATGAAGGAGCATACCTTGGATTATTCAATTGCGCAATCTGTTTACCACAAATTGCCGCATCACTTTGCAGTTTCTTTATCTTTCCAATGGTCGGACACTCAATGCCAGCAATGTTCTTGGTAGGCGGCGTTTCACTGATAATTGCTGCACTCTCAGTAAGATTTATCCATTCTAAATTGAGTAATCAAGTAATTTAATATAATTATTGATGATAAAATTCCCTAAACAATTAATATATTATGTAAAATTTATGTTTTCATGGATTCATAAAAGGAGGCCCAATACCGATATTCAATCGGTATTGGGCCTCCTTTTTTCTCAAAATTCATTTAATATATTTTTATTATTTCATTCTATACACTTTACTCTCATACGCCCTCAACTTCTTACTAACATCATCAGCGTAATTTCCAATTAACTCTTCAGCCCCATCAGGTACCTCATAATCACGTTCCACCTCGTGGTCAGTGAAATTACTGATAACTAATAAAGTTTCGTCTTGATAGTGACGCTTATACGCAAAGACTTCCTCATCGTCTGGATCCAATAGTTCAAAGTCCCCTTCAATAATGATTGGATTATTCTTACGTAATTCAATTAACTTCTGGTAGTAAGCAAAGACCGAGTTTAGATCATCAACCTCATCTTTCGCGTTAATTTCTTTATAGTTCTTGTTTACCGCAAACCACGGTGTACCAGTGGTAAAGCCAGCGTTTTTTGAATCATCCCACTGCATCGGTGTTCTGGCATTATCACGAGACATATTGGCAAGATATTTCATCATTTTTGTTGGCGAAACAATCTTTTCTTTTTTGACAAATTGGTCGTAGGCATTAATTGTTTCAATGTCTTCATACTGACTCAAGTCCTCTTTATGGGCATTCGTCATTCCGAGTTCTTCACCCTCAAAGATGTACGGCGTTCCTTGCATCATATGAAGCGTGGTGCCAAGCATTTTAGCAGCCAAAACACGATACTTGGGATCATCCGTCGCAAATCGACTCACGGCACGAGGTTGGTCATGATTACTCCAGTAAAGTGAATTCCAACCCTTACCATTTAGCTTCGTTTGCCAGTTATTAAAGACTTGTTTTAATTCAGTTAACTTCACTGGTTGATCGTTCCACTTTCCTAAACGTTTATCTGAATTAGATGATAAAGTAACATGATCAAACTGAAATACCATATTCAATTCATGAGCATCAAATCCAGTGTATTCAATGGCTTGTTTGGGGTTAATGCTCGACATTTCGCCGACAGTCATCACGTCATAATGAGAGAGAACATCTTGATTTAATTCTCTTAAGTATTGATTCAGCTTCGGACCATTAAAGACATCTTGGCCTGGTGCACCATACATGGCGTTTTTAGCCTTATCTACATCAGGCAATCCCACTGGTTTTGAAATCAGGTTAATGGCGTCCATCCGGAAGCCGTCAACCCCCTTATCTAACCAAAATTTCATCAAACTCTTAACTTCTTCTCTGACTTTTGGATTCTCCCAGTTCAAATCGGGTTGACCGTCCGCGAAAAGGTGCAAATAGTATTGACCAGTGGTTTCATCGTATTTCCACGCTGGCCCACTAAAGAACGAACCCCAATTATTCGGTTCGTGGCCATCGACAGGGTCCTTCCAGTAGTAATAATCACGATACGGATTGTCTTTTGATTTCCGACTTTCTTGAAACCACTTGTTTTGATCAGACGTGTGATTAACAACTAAATCCATCACAATTTTAATTCCCAACTCATGCGCCCGGTCTAACAATTTTTGAAATGACTCCATGTCGCCGTACTTCGGATTAATTTTGCGATAATCGGCGATATCATAACCATTATCTTCTTCTGGTGATTCATAGATTGGATTCAACCAAATCACGTTGGCACCTAATTTTTTAATGTACGGCAACCGTTCTCTAATACCATTTAAATCACCGACTCCATCACCATTACTATCCTGAAAGCTCTGTGGATAAACCTGATATACCACTGCATTTTTCCACCATTGCTTGTTTTTCATAATTTCCACCTCTCAACTAAACTTCCGTTAAAAACAGGCCCATCAAGGTATGGTTTGATGAGCCCGGTTTTTATTTACTTAAATAAACTTTTGTTTCGTAAGGACGTAACTGACCTTCAATGTCATCATTGTAGTTTCCAATCAGTTCCTTAACGCCAACTGGAACCTCATAATTACGACTCAATTTTTGACCAGTAAAGTTACTTTCAACGAGTAATGTCTGTCCATTGTAGTGTCGCTTGTACGCAAAAACCTGGTCGTCGTCAGGATCCAACAATTCAAAGTCTCCTTCGATAATAATTGGATTATCCTTCCGTAACTTAATTAGGTCATGGTAATAAGTGAAGACTGAATCTGGATCATCAACTTCATCGGCTGCGTTAATTTCATGGTAATTCTCGTTAACAGCAAACCAAGGTTTCCCCGTAGTAAATCCAGCGTTCTTAGAAGTATCCCATTGCATTGGTGTTCTAGCATTATCACGCGAGATGTTAGCTAAGTAACTCATCATTTTCGTTGGCGATACCAACTTATCCTTGTTGACGAACTGATCGTAAGCGTTCAGTGATTCAATATCTTCATACTGACTCAAATCTTCTTTGTGAGCGTTCGTCATCCCGAGTTCTTCACCTTCAAAAATATAAGGAGTTCCTTGCATCATATGAAGCGTGGTGCCAAGCATTTTAGCAGCCAAAACACGATACTTGGGATCATCCGTCGCAAATCGACTCACGGCACGAGGTTGGTCATGATTACTCCAGTAAAGACTATTCCAACCCTTACCGTTTAGCTTGGTTTCCCAGTTATTAAAGACTTGCTTCAACTCAGTTAGTTTAACGGGTTGATCGTTCCATTTGTCCAGGCGTTTATCTGGATTAGGTGATAGCCCAACGTGATCGAATTGAAAGACCATGTTTAATTCATGAGAATTAAAACCAGTGTATTCCAACGCTTCATCAGGCGTTGATGAAGGCATTTCACCAACAGTCATCACGTCATAATGAGAGAGCACGTCGCGATTTAATTCTTTTAAGTATTGATTCAGGTTAGGTCCATTTAACACGTCTTTGGCCGGTTCAGCATATTTAGCATTTTCAAGTTTGGGTGCATCTGGTAAGCCCTTTGGTTTAGAAATCATGTTGATAACGTCCATTCGGAAGCCATCGACTCCTTTATCAAGCCAAAAACGCATGATGTTCTTGACCTCGCCTCTAACCTTGGGATTATCCCAATTCAAATCCGCTTGTTCATCGGCAAAGAAGTGCAGGTAGTACTGGCCAGTTTTAGGATCGTATTTCCAAGCCGAACCCGTAAAGAAGGAGCCCCAATCGTTAGGTTCATGACTATCAACTGGATCACGCCAGAAATAATAATCACGGTATGGATTATCTTTAGACTTTTCACTTTCCTTAAACCATTCATTATCGGTCGAAGTATGGTTAACCACCAAATCCATCACGATCTTAATGTCTAAGTCATGGGCAGCATCAAGTAACTTATTAAACGATTCCATATCACCGTATTTAGGATTGATTTTCCGATAATCAGCAATGTCATAACCGTTGTCAACTTCGGGTGAGACGTAAATTGGGTTCAACCAAATCACGTTGGCGCCTAATTTTTTAATGTACGGAAGCCGTTCTCTAATCCCGTCTAAATCTCCAACTCCGTCTCCATTACTGTCCTGAAAGCTTTGGGGATAGACTTGATAAACGACTGCATTTTTCCACCATTGTTTATTTTTCATAACTAACTCCTCAACTAAAATTTAAAATTATTTTTTACTTTCAATGGGTTTAACGTGAATAGCACTAACGGCTATCACTCCTAATAACATCATAATTCCAGCAACCAAAATCATGCCAGGCATTGATTTTCCAATAAGCGGGAAAATGGCGAAACTAACTAGTGAAGCAATGATCTGAGGCATGCAAATACTGATATTAAAGAGGCCTAAGTAGGCACCCTCATCCTCACCGTTCAAAGCCTCAGTCACGATTGACAGTGATTCAGACTGCATGGCAAGAAAGGCAATTCCAATTAAAACAAAAGCAACAACTGAAAGAGCTTGAGAATGGATAAATGCCAACCAAACAAAGCCAACCCCACCAGCAAACAGTCCAATCCGATACCACATTTTACGTGAGTTGGGTTTCGTTCGTGACAATACTAAGAATCCAAAGATAGCGGCGGCTAATGCTTCAACTCCTGACAGAATTCCAAACCAGTTCCCGGCTGCTTGATATGCGGCTGACGATGGATCAGTAACATGCCAGATAGTCTTAGCAATTGAACCAGTTCCATAAGTCCATAAGTATTGAAAAGCAAACCAACTAAAGAATTGGACAAACGAGACTTCCCAGAATGGACGAGGCGCCGTCTTTAATAATTTAATTAAACTACTCTTCGTTTTTTGGGCATTAACATCAATGCCATGATACTTGGCGTAGACAGTTGGACTGTATTCATGAACTGACATAACGGTATATAAAGCCGTGATTAGTAAGACAGCTGCAGCAGTATAAAATGCAATCTTAACTGATAATGGAACCACACCTTTAGGTGCTACGTTTGAAATTCCAAGCGCCGTTAAGACGAATGGAAGTAAAGTTGCAAACACTCCACCTAAGTTTGAGAAGGACTGCTGCCATGACCATGCTAAATCCTTTTGGTCTTCATTAACCATATCACCAACGATCATCTTAAATGGCTGCATACATGCATTTGATGAAACGTCCATCATGGCAATCGTAATTGCACCAAATAGAAGAGCTGCAAGCGATCCATAACCAAACCCAAATGAACCAGCATTAGGTAACAATATCAGTACAATCGCTGCAATTGGAGCTCCTACTAATAAATATGGCATTCGTCTACCAAACCGATTCCAGGTTATATCTGAATACTTACCAATCAATGGTTGCACAATCATTCCAGCCAAAGGTGGTAAAAGGAAGAAGAAACCTAACTTTGTTGGATCCGCACCAATAGTCTGAAAGATTCGTCCCATTTGTGAACTTTGAAGCGAGAATGCCATATTGACCCCAAAAAAGCCAAATGTCATCGCAAAAATCGTATACAAACTCAACTTAGGAAGTGTATTCTTCTTAGGCTTGTCAGCAGATTTAGAATTATCCATAACGATCCTCCTATTAATTCATTTATTACTTTTTAACGAATATATTGTGATCACAGTTTTAGTATAGCTAGTTCTTTTATAATGTAAAGCGCTTACATTTAAAATAACAAATAAATTCAATTAATTATGAATATAAAAGTGCATAAAAATAGTCATTGACTAAGCAGTCAATGACTATTAGTTATTTTACTTTTGCTAAGAAGTAATGTTTCTTCCCTCGACGAATAATAACAAATTTTCCTTCAAAATTATCATTAGGATCAATTTGATCATCGACTGAAACTACCTTTTTACCGTTAATCGTGATGGCACCATTATTTACATCTTCTCTAGCTTGTCGTTTGGATTTATCAACCCCAGTTTCAACAAGTAAATCAATAATATTTACAGGATTATTTTCAATCTCTGAAGTAGGAACATTGTTAAATGCCTGACTAACTTCCTCAACAGATAATTTCTCTACATCACCGTTAAATAATATATTACTTATATCTTCAGCTTGTTTGGTTGCTTTTTCACCATGAACAAAATTAGTTACTTCTTCTGCTAATACCTTTTGTGCTTCCCGTTTTTGTGGTTCTTTTTTAACTTTCTCAGCTAGTTCATCTATTTGGTCCTTATTCAAAAATGTGAAGTACTTAAGGTACTTTATGACATCTCTATCGTCTTGATTAAGCCAAAATTGATAGAATTCAAATGGTGAGGTTTTGTTTGGATCTAACCAGATCGCACCACCAGCAGTTTTACCAAATTTAGTTCCATCTGCCTTTAACATCAGTGGGATAGTCAGTCCATAAACTTTAGTTTCAGGACCATCGATTTTGTGTATTAAATCAATTCCAGCTGTTATATTACCCCATTGATCGGCACCACCGATTTCTAATTGAATATTATATTTATTGTGTAATGTCAAAAAATCAACAGACTGTAGTATTTGATAAGTAAATTCAGTAAATGAAATTCCTTGATCTAGACGACTAGCAACTATGTCTTTAGCAAGCATTGAATTAATATTAACTAATTTTCCATAATCTCTAAGAAAATCTAAAAGAGAAATTTTTGATAACCAATCATAATTATTTACAAAAGTTATATTTGAATCTTTACCAAATAATTTTTTCATTTGTTTAGTTAAAGAATCAACATTATGTTGCACTTTATCCATTGTTTGAAGAGGACGTTCTGTTTTACGACCACTTGGATCTCCAATGGAACCAGTTGCTCCACCAATCAAAATGTATGGATGATGACCTGCACGCGAAAATCTTTCCATCATCATAAATGGTATTAGATGTCCGATATGCATGCTGTCTCCAGTAGGGTCAACCCCACAGTATAATGAAATCTTATTATTTTCTGTTAAATCTTCAAGAGCTTTCTCATCTGTTTCTTGATTGATCGCCCCTCGCCACTTTAATTCATCAATAATGTTCATTACAATAACCCCCTTTGAAAGAAATAACTTAATGTTTTATATTAAAAGTTTACTTAATACTAAATAAAAAACGTCCCTGTAGAAAAACTACAGGGACGCAATTTGCGCGGTACCACCCAAATTTGGATAATAAATATATCCACACTCATTAATGTAAGAATTGACTAGTATTGCTTACATTTATTATTTAATTTAAGTAATTCATTTAACTGTCCTGCATGACTCACACCAACCGTCAATTCTCTGATCTCACAAACAGCAAACTAATATAACTTTTAATATGATAAGAATACCACATTAATTTCTTTAAAACAACAATAATGTAAATTCTTTCACATTGTTGTTGTTTTTCTATCTTTATTAACAAACAAATTATAATTCGCAATTATCTACAAATTCCACCTGTTCACCCTTCTATCACAATTAAGTCAAACAATTATTTTACAGAATAAAAATCTTGACTTACCATATGAAAACGCTTACTCTCAAAATAGAAATCACTACAAATAAAATGATTTCTAAGGAGATGTTTTAAATGACCGAGAAAATAACTTCAACTAACAAAATCATTAGTAATTTAAAGGATAAATTTCAAAACTTGTATCAACAGGAACCGACCAAGGCGTATTTCGCGCCTGGCCGAATCAACCTGATCGGGGAACACACCGATTACAACGGTGGTCACGTCTTTCCGTGTGCCATTAGCCTCGGAACGTACGCCGTGGTTACCCCGACTAACGATAAAAAGGTCAACATCTATTCGGAGAACTTCCCGGATACGGGAGTCAACTCGTTTCAAATCGACGACCTAACCATTAACCACGATGATGGCTGGATTAACTATCCCAAAGGGATGTTTAAGGCCTTTGCCGACAAGGGTCACAAGCTGGATCATGGTTTTAACATTCTAATTTACGGCACTTTACCGGACGAGTCGGGGCTATCATCCTCTGCTTCCATTGAGATGCTGTTTGGCAAGATTTTAAACGACCAGTTTAACGACGTCTTCTCGGGACCAGAACTAGCCAAACTCGGACAGCACGTTGAAAACACTGACATTGGCGTTAACTCTGGCATCATGGACCAGTACGCCGTTGAGATGGGCAAAAAAGACACGGCCATTCTGCTCGATACCAACACGATGAAGAGCGAGTTCGTTCCGATTAAACTCGGAAACGATAAAATCGTCATCATGAACACCAACAAGAAACGGGGCCTCAAAGATTCCAAGTACAACGAGCGCCGCCAACAGTGTGAAGACGCCTTAAAACTCGTCAACAAGGTGGCCGACTTCTCCTCGTTTGGTGCCATGTCAAATGATGAATTCGACGAGTACACCTACACCATTAATGACGCAACGTTGTTGAAACGAGCCCGTCATGCGGTTTCCGAAAATCAACGAACCTTAAGAGCCGTGAAGGCTTTACGCAACAACGCCATTGCTGAATTTGGTCGACTGGTGAACGCATCTCACATTTCCCTTGAATACGACTACGAAGTCACTGGTCCGAACTTGGATACGCTAGTTCATGAAGCTTGGAAGAACGGCGCCGTTGGATCGCGAATGATCGGTGCTGGCTTCGGTGGGTGTGCGATTGCAATCGTTCCATCTGACCAAGTCGCAAACTTCACCAAAAACGTTGGTGACACCTACAACTACCGCTTCGGCTACGACGCTGACTTCTACATCGCCAACATCTCGGATGGCCCTAAAGAAATCCAGATTTAGGTGAGGTGAACAACATGGAAAATCTCGTTGAACATTACGCGGACCAGGTCATTGATACCGGACAAACGTACCGACCCACGGATCGCACGTATCTCATAAATTATCTTTACCATTTGGTTGGTGAAAAGAACGTGTCCAATCCGAACTTATCTGACCAATTATTGGTAACGGTCGACCAGTTAATCGACGTGGCCATTAAGAATAGTCAAATTGACGATACCCTCAAAAACCGTGAACTATTAGAGGCGGAACTGACTAATCTCTACACCCCGCTTCCAAGTGCAGTCAATGACAAGTTCTGGAACCTGTATCAGCAATCTCCCGACCGGGCCACAAACTATTTTTACAATTTAAGTCAACAAAATAACTACATTAAAACCGCTCGCATCAAGAAGAACCTGCTCTGGGACATTGACACCAAGTTTGGGGATCTGGAAATCACGATTAACTTGTCGAAACCGGAGAAGGACCCCAAGGACATTGCCAAGGCGGGTCAAAACACTCACTTTGGTTATCCAGAATGTAACCTGTGCGCTCAAACCGAGGGTTACTACGGTAATTCGCAAATTCCGGTGCGGGTTAATCACCGCATCATTGATGTTTTAGTCGGCGGGAACCCGTGGGGCTTTCAGTATTCACCGTACTCCTACTTTGATCAGCACTGCATCTTTTTGGATGAGGTTCACGAGCCGATGAAAATTAGTGCGCAGACGTTTTTCAACTTAACTGAAATTGTTTCGATGTTCCCTGCGTACTTTATGGGGAGTAATGCAGATCTGCCAATCGTGGGTGGTTCAATTCTGAGTCACGAACACTACCAGGGCGGCTATCACACCTTCCCAATGATGAAAGCACAGACCCGGTTCACCTTTGACCTGGACCAGTATCCAGACGTTAAGGCCGAGGTCTTAAACTGGCCGATGTCGACGATTCGCCTGACTGGGACCGATAAACAGGAACTAATTGATTTTGCGACCCATATCTTAAATGAATGGCGCAAGTATTCGGACCCGTCCGTCGACGTGCGTGCCGAAACAAACGGGACACCGCATCACACGGTCACACCGATTGTCCGTATGAACGAGCAGGGACAGTTTGAGGTCTACGTGGTTCTGCGTGATAACCAGACGTCCAAGAAGTATCCCGATGGCATTTTTCATCCCCACGCCGAATACCAACACATCAAAAAGGAAAACATTGGCCTGATTGAGGTGATGGGACGTGCCATCTTGCCCGCTCGTCTGAAATCCGAACTGGCCGAGGTCAAGAAGTATCTACTTGGTCAGCCTAACGACATCGCGGATTATCACGTTGCCTGGGCCAACCAGATCAAACAAAGTTACCAACTCAATCCCGACAACGTCCAGGACGTGATTGACAAAGAAGTCGGGATTACCTTTATGCACGTCTTGGAAAACGCCGGGGTCTTCAAGCTCGATGACCAGGGGACCGCAGCGTTTCAAAAATTCATTCACACACTTTAGGAGGTTATTATTATGAATTGGCTAGCGATATTAATTGGTTTAGGACCAATGGTCGGTTGGGGACTTTTCCCAACGATTGCTTCGAAGGTGGGTGGAAAACCCGCCAACCAAATCTTAGGTGCCACCCTTGGAACCTTAGTCTTTGCGGTCGTCCTGTTTTTCATTGAAGGATTAGCCCTTCCTGGCTGGATCAGCACCACCTTTGGGATTATTTCCGGACTTGGCTGGGGCTTTGGTCAGATCATGCAGTTCAAGGGTTTTAAATTAGTTGGATCATCACGAGTAATGCCGATTACCACGGCCTTTCAGCTGATCCTGACGTCGCTTTGGGGAGTCTTTGTTCTAGGCGACTGGACTGGCATTATCGGAAAAGTCTTAGGATTTACTGCCCTAGTTATCGTAATCCTTGGTGCGACTCTCACCGCTTGGGTCCAAAACCCAGAATCCACCAATAAGGGTGCTTTAAAGAAAGCTACGATCTTTCAGCTGATTGGTGCCCTGGGATACTTAGTTTACTCAGCCGCTCCACAGGTGGTCATCATGCCATCAATGAAATCTTTATTGCCAAACATGCAAGCCATGGACGGAAACCATGCGTTTCTTCCCCAGGCTATCGGAATGGTACTCTGTGCCGTGATTTACGATTTGTGGAACCTAAAAGACGAAAATGTCTTCATTCAATCCGTTTCATACAAGAACATTCTCGCTGGATTATCGCAAGGCTTTGGTATGTTAATGTACTTAATCTCAGCTCAACCTGACATGAACGGTTTGGCCACTGCCAACGTTCTGGGTCAACTAGCCGTCCTCGTTTCCACTCTGACCGGGATTTACTTCTTGCACCAGAAGAAGACGCCAAAGGAAATGACTCTGACCTACCTCGGGTTAGTTCTCATTGTCTTTGCTTCCGCCATTACGGCATTTATTTAATTAAATTGAAATGGTATTATAGAAGTAACGAGGCTCCCTGCGTTAGTGGGAATGGCACCATCTTGTCAATGTCTCCACATTAGCGAGACCTATAGTACCAAAAAGGCTGGAACCAATTTAGGTTTCAGCCTTTTTATGTGAATTTATTGATGGATAAAAAAAGAGCTCATCAGCGACAAACCGATAAGCTCTCGATCATCAATCCTACCGAAAACCGGTGATCATGTATTACTTGTTATGAATATATTATAACCTAACCAGATAATAAGTCAATTATACTGTATAATAATTAGAGTGGGAAATGATTTACCGAAAATCTAACTGTTCCCACTGGTGAAATCATGTATTACTTGTTATTTATTATCGTATCTATCACGATTAGTACTTTATCACATTTAATCATTCGATTAATAGATATGTTATTTGACCGTTTAAACAGACACGATAATTAAAAAGTGCAGCTTCCTAAATGGAAGCTGCATTTTTTAATGCTAAAGACAAACGAATTCATCAGCAATAAACTAACAAACTCTTACTCATCAGCCCTATTAAATCGATGAGTTGATTGCATAATCTTCATTTGTTATTATACAGCATAATTATGTTAAATTAACTATTATTTCAAATGATTCGTTT
Organism: Fructilactobacillus sp. X3R5C2; assembly: GCF_059901175.1. Classification (NCBI taxonomy): domain Bacteria; kingdom Bacillati; phylum Bacillota; class Bacilli; order Lactobacillales; family Lactobacillaceae; genus Fructilactobacillus; species Fructilactobacillus sp. X3R5C2. The sequence goes on along the minus strand of NZ_JBWXVC010000005.1, from coordinate 131,579 downwards.
TTCCATTTTTCAATTGCTTCTTCGAATGTTCCAAGAACTTCAAATTATCACCATTTCCTAAGACAAACAGATTCTCGATCATGCTATCATATTTCTTTTTTGAAACGAGCACCGCCGAATCACCATTCTCACAATGAATGGTAACTTCTTCATAATCCTTCATAACCTGATCCATGTATGTTTCAAAGTTCACTTTGAAATTATTACAATTAACCACTTTCATGTAGTATCATCTCTCTTCATACGTAAAAATGAAATTTTTTATAGTGATGATTATACCATATAGAATAAAAAGTAAAACTAAAAAGAATGTCTTTTGATGTGAATCCTTAAATTGAATTTTTTGTCCAACTTAAGGAAGTCATATCACTCATTTTTTTTATATGTTATATTTCTCCAGAAAAAGTTTTTTATATTTATCCCAGCAAAGTATATTGAAAGTAAAAAAAGTATAAGAAAACAAATAAGATCCCACTTAAAATAACTTACAATATAAATTAAACTAATCCTTGTTCCAATAATAATTATTAATCCTATGATTAATAATGAAAATATTAATTTACTAAAATTATATAAGTATTTTAGATATTGTTCTGCACTTAATCGTTCTATACATTTATTGTCTGGTTTTTGATCTAATGTTCCCTTATATCCATTTTTAGCTCTATGAACATTAATAAAAAATGAAATTCCGATTACTAAGTAAAATATTAAAATTATTACTGTCACTAAAAGTAATATAGTATTAATAATTAAATTATTCGAATTCATAAATTTTAAAATACTTATTTTAATTTGGAAAAATGGATTTATTTTTTTAGATATTGTAATAAAACCATTAAAGCCAAAAGTAACTAATAAAACAATCAACAAAAAAACATTTGATATTGTTGAGTTAAGTCCATCCAAAGTCTTTTTTATCTCACTAGACATATTATTCAACATTACTGATCTCCTTATATTAATATTATGATATTTTATAAATATCTAATTATTAAATTTTAGTAGAATGTAAATTAACTTAAATAAGTCAATAACCATCACAAATTTTATTAAGCATATTCTTGATAAAAAAAGCGCGGTATTTTTAATGTAAACTACTATATCGATATTGAAATTATTAACAAGAGTAACATCTCCTCTATAATTAGAAATTTTTAAACTACCATTAATAATATAGATCTAATCATCATTGATAATGTAGTGTCCTGTCGTACTTCATATTGATATTACTCAAGTGAATTATTGGATTCTAATGAGGCGTTACAACAATCCATTGATGAATTTTTAGCTACGTCAATCAGTCAAACGCTTAACTATGAATTAGTTTATGTTATGTTACATAACCTTAGTAATCAATTTTCGAGGTGGGTTCGTCCTTTAATTCATTATGATCAAGACTTTCATTATCACACTTATGACTATAGTAGATGGATTAAGTGTCACCACTACCAACAAAGTACGTAACATAAAAATTTTCACGATAATTCTCTCATTAAAAGTTATTCCCATTTCTTAAACCGATAATGTTTGAAACGAATTTCGGATAATAAAAAGACTCACATCAATTAAATACCGATATGAATCCTTGAAATTGTATAAATTTATATAAAGTGTCTAACTTTTATATAGCACTTCAGACTCCTCAACAACTATTTCATTTCCGTTTTCTTATCCTTCTTCTCCATTCTCATCTTTTCCTTATGCGTCTTCTTATGCTTCATCTGGAGATGTGAAGTGATTTCTCGATGATGCAACATATCCAACTGGTTATTTGATGAGCAATAGAACGCAATGAAGAAGATCAAAGTCGCAAGTAGTGCATACACGGCTCTTCTAAAATACTTAATGAAGACCGTCTGATCCCAACTGTATCCTTTACCTAAAGCAGCCATAAAGTAGCGAACCAAGTAGTAAACAAACAGGACGAAGGCAATCACAAAGCCAGCAACTGACAAAATGTTTCTGGTGGCGACGGCAAAAGTTACAACAGCAACCAGCATACATACGACAAAGAAGCAGTACGTCCAGCTCTTGATATAACTTTTATCGTCAGCCCGACCGCGATTCGTCCAATACAAATAACAGGCAATGATTAAGGCAATCACTGCGATAATCAATAAAATTGGTTTAAACATCTAATTCCTCCTTTAAATTTTATCTCCCAAGACACAATTTAAACTGTGAATCAGCATTCCGATCACCATCATGTACATTGAGACCATACTGAAACCCATGGCTAATACCACGAAAGTCACAATCCAAAAAACAACTAAAAACCAATTAACAAATCCTTTAAAACTCATTATATTTCATCTCCGATATCCTCTTGTGATTACTTTCATCATACCATTAAATCGCCGTGAGCTGAGGAATTTGCTCAAGTTTTTACATCCTCTATTTGCCCACAAAAAAGAGCTCTCAATGAGAGCTCTTTTTCATACTTATTAAAGTTGAACATCGTATTTATCGAAGAAGTCCTTAAGTGGTAACAAGCCTTCACCACCATATTCTGCGAAGAATTCTGGTAATGTGTAAGTCTTGTTGTCATTCTTGTCCTTCTTGTAGTTTGGACTGATGGTTTCAACAATTTGACCATTTTCAATCTTAACGATCAAATCTTCAACTGGAAGTCCACGGTCTTGGTTAATCTTTGCGTCAATCAAGAATGGGTGACCAGCTTTGGTAACCTTAACGGCCTTGTCAAATGCAGCAGGAAGTTCAGAAACATTATGAACAGTTGTAGCGTCAATTCCCATTCCCTTAGCGATCAATTCAAAGCTTTGACCTTGAAGTTGAAGTCCGAAGAATTGCATTGGTAAATCTTCTTGTTCACCTTCGATGAAGCCTAAGTCTTCGTTTGAAGTAACCACGTTAATAACTGGAAGTTGATACTTCGTCAAAGTTACGAGGTCTTGGATAACCATTGAAAGGGCACCGTCACCGGCAATGTTGAAGACTTGACGATCTGGGTAAGCTTTCTTAGCAGCAATGGCACCAGGAAGTCCAGAACCCATCGTTGCAAACAATGCGGAGATGACCCACTTGTTAGTTGGTTGAATGTCCAAGTATCTGAAACTGTTGATGATGTTGTCACCAACGTCGATTGAGAAGACGGCATCTTTGTCGGCTACTCGGTTAATTTGTTTGTAGATTGGGGCAACTGGCATGGTTGAGTTAGCGTTAGTCATGGTGTCCTTCAAGTGCTTACCAAAGTCCTTGAATTCTTCCATGAAACTACCATTACTCTCATCGGTCTCGTCACTACCAATGTTTAACATCTTGTGAATGTACTCCATCCAGTTAGCTTGGTCAGCAACGGCAGCCTTGTAGAATGGACTTGGAGCAACTTTTTCACTTTGAGCCAATGCCTTGTCAACAAATGAGCCCGCGTCAGACCAGATTGGGAGGTCAACTTCGTGGTGACGACCAAGTTGGATTTGAGAGTCATCAACTTGGATGTAAGCGAATTTGTGACTTGCATAAACTGATTTAGCGAATGGGAAGTCACCACCAATGGCGATAACTAGGTCAGCGGTACTTAAGATTTCGTCAGCGGCCTTTGATGCGGCACGGTTGGCGGTTCCTAGGTTAGCTTCGTAGTTGGCGTCAACGTAGCCTAAAGCTAATCCGTCCATAATAACTGGAATCTGGAGTTTCTTTGAAAGTTCGATTAACTTGTCGCCGTTGCCCTTGATTCCACGACCAACGTGAAGCACTGGACGTTTAGCGTTCTTAATCATCTTAAGGGCTTGATTTACTTCGTCATCAGTTGCGACTGGTTCTGGAGCTGGCTTGTCGTAAGTCTTTGATGCAGAACTGTACGGAACATCTGGAATTTCGTCAAAACCGAAGTCATTTGGAATGACAACTACGGCAACACCTTTCTTTGCGTATGCTTCGTGAATCGCACGGTCAACAACGTGTGGCAAACTTTCAGGAGTCATTACGATACGGTCATAAACCGAAACGTCAGAGAACATTGGGGTCTCTGGAAATTCTTGGAAGTAATTATAGTTCATGTTGTCGTGACCAACTTGGCCAACGATGGCAAGCACTGGAGCGTGGTCTTCCTTAGCGTCATACAAACCGTTTAGTAAGTTGACCGCACCAGGACCAGCTGATCCAAAGGCCACCCCGATTTTACCAGTGAGTTTAGCGTGAGCAGCGGCCGTTAATGCCCCAACCTGTTCGTGTCGAATTTGTACGTAATTAATGTTATCTTTTTCTTGATCGAGCGCAGCAAGCGTTGAGTTAATGGAACCACCAGGGTATCCATAAACGTCCTTAACGCCATATGATTCAATAACTTTAAGCATTGCTACTGCTGCAGGAATTTTCTTTACATCTGTCATAATTTCTTCCTCCCAAAAGTACTTAATTCTTTTGTTGACCCTAATATACTCCCATATGAAAACGGTTGCAATAAAAACGCTTGCTTAATTTATTAAGTCTTTTTAATGTAAATCATGAAATTAACAAAAGGCAATAAATTCCCAATTTAACGGCAATTTGAGCGTGTTATTAGTTATCTTTTGGCGCGTCATATGTAATAATACTAGTAAGGAGGTGAAAAACATGAACTTTTCTGGATTAGTAGAAACTGGCGACGGTCGTTTGATTAACGTGAACAACGTGAACTCAATCCATCCCCGCGAATCAGAAGGTAACATCATTTCATACCAAGTTACCTTCAACAACAATACTACTGAAGAAATCGACATCGATGCTTTTGAAGCCCTTAAGAACATCGCTTTGAACAAAGATAACAAGTAGGATTGGCAATACTTAGAAAAAACAGGCCAACTGTGAGGTTGACCTGTTTTTGTGTGGAATAAGCTTCACGTGAAACAAAAAAATCCTCCAAACATTGGGAGGATTTGATCGTATTTTTAGACACAGTGTTCAATTATTTCTCAGGAATTTCCCACTCATGGTCCTGATTGTGTTTCTTCATGTAATTCATGAACTGTTTGGAGTTGTAAGCCTTCTTGACGTCCTGAGCCCACTTGGTGTGCTCATTCTTTTTGTTTACAACGGCTAGTAGCATATACTGACTCTGTGGATTTTCCTTCAAAAGCATTGAACTAGCGGGAATCTTGGCTCCGTAAGTGTCAGAACCAGGGATGATGGCGTAGTCCACGCTGTTTCTGGAACGTGGTTCGTTGGCCGAATCCATCTCGTCAAACTTCAGGTCGTACTTGTTGTCGATGATGTCATTTTTAGTGGCCTTGATGGGATCCACGCCTTTCTTCAGCTTAATCCAACCGGCTTTTTCCATTACTAGAAAAGCCCGTGACATGTTGGATGGATCGTTTGGAATGGCAACCGTGTCACCCTTCTTAACGTCCTTTAAGCTATGCTTTTTAGCGGGATAAATCCCAGTTGGAATCGTTGGCACCTTGGTTAATGAAACCAAGTTTCCGTGATTTTCCTTATTAAAGTTATTCATGTAGGCGCCGTGTTGTTCAACGTTTAAGTCAACCTGACCCTGGTTTAATGCCATGTCGGCATTCAGTAAGACGGAGAATGATTTATTTTTTACCTTGTACCCGTCTTTTTCAAGAATGGGTTTGATGCCCTTCATAAACAGGTCACTGTAAGGACCGGGTGAACTTGCTAAAGTGATGGTTTTCTTGTTTGACTGTGGTGCATGGGCCTTCTGATACGGCCGATACACAAACGTATATCCAAATAAAATCACGATAATTGCGACTAAAGCGGTAATCCAATATCTTTTCTTCATCCTATTTCTCCCTTTCAACTAAATAATCCTGTTTCTGCCAAAACCTCGTTAAACGAAACAATTAAAAAAATCAGTTAGACTATCCATAAAGTTAGCCTAACTGATCCTTTTTTTCCACGTAAATAGAGTAGATTAGTATATTCGATTGAGTTGGAATTCACCAATCTCAGCTAGACTAACAAAATGTTGTATCTAACTGAGCACAAAATTACTACACTTAGATACAGGCGTTTGATCAACACCCGCATCTAAAACTACGAACGCTGACCTACATGTAACAAGTACAGCAACAGTAAGTATTTTGATAGTTCATAGTAATCGTTGTCATTGGTTTCATCCCTTTCTTATTTTGCATTAATTTAACCACAGAAATCGCGAGTTGTAAAGGATAAAGTTCACAAATCACTTAATCCTGTTTCACTTTCTTCAACTTGCGATGTTTCAGATACAGCATCACCGCAATGGTCACGGGAATGGTCAGAACCACTCCAATGGCGGAAATCAACGTCATGATTAACTCCGACGCAAAAATCTTGTCGTTCATGACCATGCCGATACTGTAGTGCAAACGCGCAAACCAGATGAACAAGCCAACTAACTCCCCGTAGAAACTAAAAAACAGGGTGTTAAAGGCCGTTCCAACAATTTCTTTTCCAATCGAAACTCCGATATAACTGAAGTCCTTATCAGAAATCTTGATGTTATGGTCCTGAATCTCGACTAAACCAGTGGCCATGGCAACGGCCGCTTCGGCCACTGCTCCCAGACAACTCAGAATCGTCATCGCACACGAAACGTTTAGGAATTTCACGCCGATTAAGAGTGACATCCCTTCTAAATCCTCGGTATTCTCGGGTCCAAAGCCTTGCACCTGCGCCCAATGTTCCACCGGAATGATCAACGCAATTACGATTGCCACCACGATTAATGAGGTCACAAACGCCACGTCGGCGTTCCGACCCTGTTCATTACCGAAGTAAATTGTAATGACGAGGATAATGACGGCGTTAACCAGTGTGACCCAGAGGTATGGAATGCCAAACGCAATCAAAACGACGGACATGAAGACCAAACCAAAGTTACACAAAAGACCAATAAAGGCCACGAAACCCTTGGAACCACCCGCCAGTAGCATTGCGAAAAAGAGAATGATTAATAAGACGGTCATGGTACTCATTTAATCACCTTCATTTCACAAAGCGCACTCGCAATCAGGCTGGTAATCGGCACCGTCAGCGTGATTCCAATCGCACTAATCAGACTTTGAATGATTCCAAGTGACATAATCATTGAGAACGAGTAGCCCCAGCTATTGCCGTTTCTTAAAAACAGCACCATCATTGGAAAAGTCCCAGCAACGAAGATAAGGAACAAGACGTTAATCAACGGTCCCATGATTGACCGCCCGATGTTTTGACCATTCTTTAAGAGTTTCAAGAACGAAAGACTGTGGTCTTCCTCGTAAACCGCAAACAGGCTGGACGTGATATCGGCTGAGAGGTCCATGATGGCCCCCAACGACCCAATCATACAACCGACGAAGTAGATTGGCAGTCGTTTTTGGGTCACGTAGTCCATCATCTCAAAGTTCATGCCCCGCTCGTGCGTGACCGACAGGACAATGAACGCTATCAGAATCGCGACCGCGGTTCCTAGAATCGTGGACGAAATCGTCACGACCGTCTCCTTTGACACGCCAAAAATCAAAATGGCGGTGACAATCGTGAAAATTACCGACAAGATGGCAAACAAGATGAACGGATTAAAGCTCGTCCCCACGTCAATTGAGACCGCCAAAAAGAACAGGACCGCGTTGATGATGATACTTAAAAGCGCCATGGAGCCACTGAACTTCAAAATCACCAGCAACAGCATCACCGTTAGCCAGATTAAGAAGACGACCGCGGTGTCCCGCTTAAAGCCATTGATCAAAATCGACGAGGGCTTTAAGTTCTTGTTAGCGACGTGGATAAAGACCTGTTGGCCAGCATGATACTTCATGTCGGTCGCCCCGGCACCAGAATACTGGTTGTTAGCGGTAATCGTCTTGCCCTTGTATTCTCCGTTTAAGACCTTGAGGGTCAGTTTCTGATTTTCTTGGTAGTCATGATTCTTAAATTCATCAGTTTGTGAAGTGCGACCGTAGTTGTGCACGTTTACGACTCGAGCCACCGTCTGTTTGTACATTGGTGCGTCGAAATGGGTAAAGGTTACGGCGACGATCCCCGAGATTAGCACCAAGACGATGGCGAGCCAACGAATCTTTAGCTTTGGATGGATTCGTTTCAAATTCTCATCCCCTAATTATTTACGTTCAGTGTATCATACTAAAATTAAGTTTCGCTAAACTTACGTATTTATAACTAGACAACAAAAAACACCTCTGAATTAAATCAGAAGTGTCATGAATTTTATTTAATAATTACCAAACGAATAATCCAACGATTCCAGCCGAGAGTAATGATACCAAGATTCCGGATAAGATTAAGTATCCAACATTTCTGGAAATAACGTCGTTCTTTTCCCGACTGACTAAGCCTTTCAGACATCCGATAACCATGCCAACGGTACTGAAGTTGGCAAAGGAAGTTAAAAAGACACAGAGTTGGGCTTGGTAGTGAGCTGGGAAAATGTGTAAGTTGTTGATATGGGGAGCAATGGCACCCATGACCACGAATTCGTTGGTCACTAACTTGGTTCCCATGTATTGAGCAAACTGGAAGGCGTGGTTAACGTCCATCCCCATCAGCCATGCAAATGGGAACATTACGATTCCAAGTAAGTGTTGAAGTGACAACCAAGGATTAATGAGTCCCAGTAACTTACTAATTAAGTTAGCAAGGGCCACGAAGGCAATGACGTTAGCAGCGATGATTAATACCAGTTTACCGGCACCTAAGATTGAGTCACCCAAAAATGAGAAGAACGGTTCTTTCTTGGGTTTTTCCGGCTTATCAGCAACCGTCTCTTCAGCCACTTGTTCTGAGGGTTCCGTCATCGTCGCAATTGTGTCTTCTTCAGGAGTAACGTGAACGGGGTTCAGTAGTGAGGTCACGATGATGGCGTTCAAGATGTTAAGCGGAATCGCGGTTAAAACGTATTGCCCAGGAATCATCTGGGTGTAAGAACCAACGATCGCAGCGGTGATACAAGACATCGACATCATGGCAACTGTCAAGAGTCGTTCACTGGATAATTTCTTGAGTTGCAGACTAGAAACAGCTAGGGCTTCCGTGTTTCCCAGAAACATCATTTCAACGGCGTAAAATGATTCGAACTTTGGTTGTCCCGTGACCTTTGATAACGCAATTCCGATCCATTTAATGATAAATGGTAAGATCCCAAAGTATGTAAGGATATCAAACAACGGAACAATCATTAGGATTGGAAGCAGTGCTGAAGTAACAAAGTTCATCTGTTTGACGTGCACCCAGTTAGGAAGCGCGAAGGCAATCCCAGTGTAGGCAACCTGCACGATCCAGTTGAATCCTTCAGCGGCCCCCTTGACAGCGTCTCGACCCAAACTAAAGCGAGTAAGGAGAAACGCGATGACTAGGTTTAAGACTAAAACGACGATAACCGATCGCCAGTTGACGTGCTTGTGATCCTTAGAAAACAAAAAGGCAATTCCGAGGAACACGGCGACCCCAATGATGTTAATGATTAGATAGTAATTCATCGAACTTTCTCCTCCATTTTATATGCAATGTTCGGATATTGTCAGATAACAAAATTCGAACAACCTGTTTTTTATAATAATAGTATTAAACATTAACAATTTCAACCTTCATCGCGGAAATGGTTCACGGATTGGTTAATTTTCCCGTAAAAAAAGACTAATTATCGGTTAAAACCAACAACTAGTCTAATTAATTTATTTCTTTTCTCGTTGTTTATCAATGCGTTCGTCGTACCACGTAAAAATCAGGAGCAGCCCAATCATAATCAGATTGACAATCGACTGCAGGACTTGATCTGGAACTAGTCCATACATTAAAACGGTAATCAAAAACAGCACCAGGTACTTAGCCGAACGCAAATACTCCTGGGTGTAGACGTAGCGCGCAAACTGCATGATTGACAGGATGGCGATGATTAAAAACGAACCATCCCGTAGAACGTGCTTTGACACATCTAGTTTCATATGCGTTAACCCTAAACCTGATCGGTTGGTCGAATCACGATTTCGTTGACCGAGGCATCCTTGGGCATGTCAATGGCGTACAGGATGGATTGCGCAATCCGTTTGGGACTAAGCGGCGTCAAATCGTATGACTCAAACTGCTTCTTGATGTCTGGATCGGTAATGTGATTGGGCAATTCGGTGGCTACCGCGCCGGGTGAAATCATAGTCACCCGAATACCAGACTTAGCCTTAGCCTCTTCCTCTCGGAGTGAATCACTAATCATCTTCACGGCCGCCTTTGTGGCACTGTACACCCCACTGTTAATTCCAGAAGTATGGGCCGCCACCGAAGCGGTGTTGATGTACTGACCGCTACCTTGACCACGCATCGTATCAAGGGAAGCGGTAATGCCATACAAAACACCCCTGATATTGACGTCAATCATGAGATTCCAACCCTTGACGTCACCCTTAATCAGTGGTGATTGGGGCATCACACCAGCATTGTTCATCCAAACGTCGATGCGACCAAACTGGTCAACCGCAGCGGACGCCAGGTTTCTGACCTCATCGAGTTTGGTGACATCGGTCTTCTGAATGGCAGCCACGCCACCGTCAGCTTCGATATCTTCCTGAATCGCACGTAAGCGATCCTCTCTTCTAGCGCCCAGCACGACCTTGGCGCCGTTTTTTGCCAATAACTTGGCGGTTGCTTCACCAATTCCACTAGAAGCTCCCGTAATTACAACTACTTTATCTTTAACAGCCATCTTAATTCTCCCTAACTATTTTAAATTGTTAAGTGCGGTTTCGATACTCATGTCACCACTGTGCATGATGATTACCTTGTCAAAGGCATGTTGGTTATTTAAAACGTCAAACAAGACCTGTGAAACGTCGTTGATTGAGTTCGAACCAGGCTTGTCATCATTAAAGGTTACTTCGCCGGTTCCAGGGGTCTCAAGCAAGGAACCCGGTTGTAAAATAGTGTAATTCAAGTCAGTATCATGAATTAACCAGTGGTCGGCCATGAACTTAGCAGCCTGGTAATCCTGCAACTTGGCGTAGTGTTTCTTTCCTTCCCATTGGTCTGGTTGAAGCGCAAAGGCTGAACTGAGCATGATGTAACGTTTGACGCCAGCTTTTTCGGCGGCCTGCATGGTCTTGATGGCTCCGTAACTGTCAACTAGGACCACGTTGTGTCCACCAGATCCAGCGGTGAAGTAGATGGCATCAAAGCCCTTCATTGCGTCGGCCATTGCGTTAACACTCATGTCGACGATGCTAAACTTCATGGTGTTAATTTTGGGACGTTCCTCAACGGTGTCCACAAACTTGACTTCTTCGGGATGACGAGCCGCAATGGTAACCGAATCGTCAGTGTTTTTTTGAAATTGTTTTACTAGGTCAGAACCGACTCTTCCGGTTCCACCAATAATCATAATCTTCATAATTGAAACCTCCTATATACGTCTAAAGCATAACAAATTCAACTAAACGTTAATAGCGATATGCATGTGAAGTTTATGTTAAAGCCGGCGTTAATTGTGCTACCATTCAATCACATAAAATAAATAAAGATAGACATTTTTATCATGTATGATATACTATGTTTGTACCGCGTAGGCGGTAGTTTTCAAACAAGATGCACTACTCCTTTCTATTTGATGGTTATGACCCACAAGTACCATGAAGTTCCCTTGCAACTATTTTTGATAGTTGCAAGGGAACTTTTTGTTTTAAAGACTAATCACGACATTGGATTACCTCTAACTAGATAAGAATAATCTTTGACATTTCGTTCTTAAATGCTAATATCAAATTGGAAAAATGGTTATAGTCCCGTTGAATCACTTAATAACAACTAAAAATCACCCAAAGACTAGTTCATAGTCATCGGGTGATTTCTTCAGTCGTTATTTTTTAATGACCGTTGCTCGACCATTTTCCTCAAAATCGGCAACGTTGTCTAATGACGTAATCACGGCTTCCTTGCCGGTGTTTTTCACAAACTGCATCGCCGCTTGAATCTTGGGTTCCATTGAACCCTTACCAAACTGACCTTGTTTTAGATACATGTCCAGTTCGTCAAGCGACACGTGTCCCAGTTCTCTTTGATTAGGCCGTCCGAAATTAATGGCCGCCTGGTCAATGCCCGTCAGGATAATTAACTGGTCGGCGTTCACCATTTGTCCGATTAGTGAAGCCGTAAAGTCTTTATCAATCACGGCTTCCACGCCTTCGACGTCCCCGTCATCGGTCATGACGACCGGAACGCCGCCACCACCACCAGCAATGACAGTGAACCCACTGTCAACCAGGGTGCTAATCTGCTTGGCTTCTAAAATGCTGATGGGATGAGGCGATGGAACAACCCGCCTGAATCCGCGACCGGCATCTTCGGCAAATTTCCAGTCCGGATGTTTCATTAAGACGGAATTAACGTCCGCGTAAAACGGACCGATGGGTTTGGTTGGATCCTTAAACGCTGGATCATTGGGATTGACTAATACCCGCGTGACAATGGTTGAACTAGTCATATCATTGTCTGAGAGGGCATCCCCAATCCACAGTCCTAACTCACCTTGAGTCATCGCTCCAACCACGTCAAGTGGCATTGGCGGATTTTCCTTCGTGCTACCGTTTAGTTCTTGGAGTAACAAGTTTCCAACCTGCGGGCCATTGCCGTGAGTAATCACTAACTGAAGGTTCTCAGTTGAATTACGCACGAACTTCACGATTTTTTTCGTGGTTTTTTTTAAAGCTTCTCTTTGCCCTTTTGCAGTTGGATCATCGGTTAAAATCGCATTGCCACCTAGAGCTATCACGATTCTCTTCATTTACGACACTCCTATCTTTCCCATAAATAGAGCAATTACCGCCCCAATGGCAGCAATCGTTATCAATGCCATCATGATCCATTCAAAGGTTGTAATTTTGCGTCCTTGATTCTTGATCGCTTTGATGTAGAAACCAAAGCCTAGAACGTATGCAATTGAGCATAACCACAAGAATTGTAGTCCCGCCACTGCGATTCCGACAACTTCAAACAATAGAGCTAGGATTCCTGGCATCATTTTCTTGACCGAATGAGCCTGCAGTCCAGCCTTAATTTGATCGGCACCAACCAGCGCGTAACAAATCACAATCGCTGCCGTACACAACGAGATTGCCAGGTTGTACGCCTGATCGGTAAATAGTAACGAAATCAAAACAATTTGTACCAAAATCTGAGTTAACCACAATGAGTGTGAAGGTGAATTGTGCTTGTTTAAGTAACCGAACCACCGGGGTAGTAGCTTCTGATCAGCTAGTTGTGACGTCGCTTCAACCGGAAGCATGGTCCATGACAGGAGGGCACCGACCATGGTGATTATAAGTGAGATACTGACAAAAGCCGCACCTATTGGTCCAATCATATCTTTAACAACGTAGGTCAGGGCCGGGTTGCTCAACTTAGCTAGTTTGGCTTGGGGTAAGTAACCATATGGTAGCATCGCAATCACGATGTTGATGATCAAGAGTGAGATGGTGCCAATAATGGTCGCCTTGGCCGCATCAGAACGCTTCTTAGCGCGTCCTGCCATCATCGTGGCACCTTCAATCCCGATGAAGATCCACATGGTGGTGATGATACAGCCTTTGACTTGATCAAATACCCCCATTGTCGTCGCCGGACTATACGTGAAGTTAGTACTAAAATTAGCCCAGAAGTGGGCGGTGAAAACGTTAGCTTTGAATAAGACAATTCCTAAGATTGCGAAAGCAACCAAGGGAATTATTTTTATTACGGTGATAATGGTATTGATGAAAGCCGCGTTCTCAATCCCCATCGTTACTAACCACGTGAGTAGCCACGTGAATACCGACGCAATGATTACCGCTTGAATTGAGTTGCCTGATCGAAAAACCGGAAAGAAATAACCGATCGCTGACATCATCATGGTGGCAAACGCAATATTACCAAGCCATGCCGATAGCCAGTATCCCCAGCCCGATAGAAATCCAGCAAAGTCACCAAATCCATCTCTGGCAAAATCGGAAATTCCAGTCAGTTCTGGTTTATCCTCACTTAGAGACTTCAAACTCATTGCTAGTGCAAAAATTCCGACTCCAGTAATAATCCACGCAACGAGCGCGGGTCCCGGAGTGGCCGCTGCCGCAATCTGTTCACTGGCATTATAAATTCCAGCGCCAATCGCGGAACTAATGACCAGCATGATTAATCCAAATAATGAAACTCCCTTTTTATTTCCCATATAATTTACGCAATCCTCTCAAATCCTAATTTAGGACATGATTGTCTCATTGATAATCCTATTTATGCTTTAGTAAAATTTAATTTTCGTTGTACATACTTAAGTCGCCTAAAGTGGCGGCCATAATTGCCATGATCGAGTGCTTACGGTTACCGGCCTCAACGAACTGGCGCCCGTAAGGACTTCTAAAGACCTCGTCGGTTACTTCCATTTCGGGACTGTTTAGGCCCTTGTATTTTTTAACTGCCTCTTTAGCAGTGGTGGTGTTGCCGTCATGAAAGGCTGGCAGACAGTGCATGAAAATCAATTCATCGTCAGGGGTGCCCGTCTTCTTCATTAAGTCCATGTTGACTTGGTATGGTAGTAGTTGGTCAATTCGTTGTTGCCAGTTGTTTTCACCCATTGACACCCAGACATCGGTGTAGATGATGTTAGAGTCCTTGACCCCCTTGTCAATGTCAGAGGTAATCATGAAGTGTGCTCCTGATTCCTTGGCGTACTTTTCGGCCAAATCGACGACTGCTTTTTCGGGGTGCAGTTCGTCGGGAGCCACGATGTGAACGTTCACACCTAGCATCGAACCAGTCACTAGTAAAGAATTGGCCACGTTATTTCGCCCGTCACCAACAAAGGTCAACGTGAGCCCCTTTAAGTGACCGAAGTTTTCCTTCACGGTCATGAAGTCAGCAATCATTTGAGTGGGATGCCACTCGTTTGAAAGACCGTTCCAAACGGGGACTCCCGAGTACTTGGCCATGATTTCCATGTCGGATTGTTCAAAGCCCCGGTACTCAATTCCGTCAGCCAGTTCGCCAAAGACTCGCGCGGAGTCTTCCACCGATTCCTTTTTGCCGAACTGACTTGAGGTTGGATCAATGTAGGCCGTGTTTCCGCCTAAGTCGTCACCACCAAGTTCAAACGAGAGTCTGGTTCTGGTCGAAGTCTTTTGAAACAAGAGCACCAGGTCCTTGTCGTGTAAATACTTGGTCACCTTGCCGTACTTCTTGTGTTCATTTTTCAAGTTAATGGCAAAATCAATCAAAGCTTCAATCTGGGCTGGTGTAAAATCAGACTCCTTTAAAAAAGAACGTCCCTGCATTGATTTTAATTCCTCTAGTAATGTACTCATTTAATTTGCTCCCCCTCTAATTATTTTTATCAAGTGGTTCACGAATGATTGGTTGTGACATACAACGAGCTCCACCACGGCCACGCGATAGTTCTGAAGACAAAATCTCGTAAACGGTAATACCGTGTTTCCGCATTACATCAATCGTGATTGTGTTGCGATCGTATGTGACCACTTCCCCAGGGGCAATTGCCAAGTTATTTGACCCATCGTTCCACTGTTCACGTGGAGCGGCAACTGGGTCACCATCGCCGGTCTCCATCATGTCAATCTCAGATAATCCAAGAACTTCTTTGAGTGTATCCGGCAGACTTTCACGATGTTCCATGTTGATGGTATTGTTTTTTCCGGGATGAAGGATGTTAATATTCATCTTACCACCGTTCATGATCCCTGGATATACGGTAAATTGGTCGTAGTTGACCATGGTGAAGACCGTATCTAGATGCATCATGGCATGGTTATGCGGAATTTGAACCGCCACGATTGTGTCAAAATGTGACTTGGGATCTTCAAAAAGTTTGTGAGCCAGTTTTTCAATCGAACGAGTTGAGGTTCGTTGTGAGCAACCAATTGCCATGACGTGATCGTTTAAAACGAGTTCGTCACCACCCTCAATCCGAGCATCATTATAGCGGTCCAGCCAAACGTCAACTTTTCCGGCAAACCGTGGATGATACTTCATCACGTACTCCGTGATGAGTGACTCCGGACGCCGCGCCTCAAAAGTCATGTGGTTAATCGTTAAACCAGATCCCATCGAAGCTTGCGGATCCCTGGTAAAGTACGCATTTGGTAGTGGATCCAGTAGGAAAGGATCAAAAGCGTTCGTCCCGGCCACGTCGTGCAAACTTGGGTGAGTAAAATGAATTTTATCTCGTCTTAGGCCGGCATAAATCGTACTGACCAGGTCGTGAATCGAGAGACTCTCAAAGTAGCGTTTGATGTCCTCTGCCGAACTACCCGTGTAGTAGTGTTCACTTAGGTAAGTTGACTCAAAATCATCCCTTACGTCATCCTTTTTCAAGATGTCTTCCAACAAATCCTCGATGTACACAACCTCCACTCCATGATCACGGAGTAGATTGGTAAAATAATCGTGCTCTTTGTCAGCGATTTTTTGATACGGAATGTCATCAAACAACATCTGCTTCATGGTATCCGGAATGACATTTTCAATCTCTTTTCCAGGCCTGTGCATTAAGACAGACTTCAGCTGCCCAATTTCAGAGTTCACTTCAATTGCAGATTTCATAATAATCCTCCTTAAGAATTGTTATTCATGCTTATGGTTAAACGATTTAACCACCCATATCGTACGGGGTTTCGCAATTTATAACAAGCATTTTAACCGACTAGAAAAAGTTTCCTAGTCGTACGTCAATAATGATAACTGTTTCACAAATTTTGTCAAATCGTTCAAAGGTTGATAATTTGTAAAAGCGGGTATGTGTTGATACAATGGGAAAGTTAAACATTTTTGTCAAATTTTAACTAACTTTTTAATAGTTACATGTTTAACAATCATCGCATCAGAAAAATCCTCGAACGTAATATAACTTGGCTCTTAATTAATTAACTTTGTTGAATGTACTGATTAATGATAATCCATTATTAGTTGATACTTAGACCGTTTAAATCAGCCTTAATCGCCAGTACTTGTCAACCATCTAAAATAATTAAAAATAATCTCGCTTTTGTTTTAACGCAATGGTATAATTAGTTCGGTAATGAGAAGTACCAATCAATCTCTTTTGCCATTTTAAAAACATACCTGTGCACCAAATCTATTGAGAGACCTCCACGTCTACTCGGATTTGGTGTTTTTAGTAAAACAGAAAGGGGGTTACTTGAATTGACAGTCTTTAAGGAACTACTTGAACTAGTGATTTTGGTGTTACTAATGGTCTTAACCTTTTTTCATCCCAATCCATGGGTGGGAATTGGTCTAAATGTCCTTTTAATCTTAATCTTGTGGCTCTTCCCCGAGGGAAGTAATAAGATTAACAAACTCTTCAAGTACATAATCACAGCGGTCTTCTTGATCTCGATTATCCTGATCGTCTTGCAGATGATTTTTCAATAAAAAAAGGAGCACTTCAAAAAAATGAAGTGCTCCTTTTGCGTATTTACTTATAAACCTAATTACCTAAAAGCTTGGTGTAAGAAGCAATGTCACTTACGGCATCCTTTAACTGCTGGGAGTAATATTCCACTGATGGCGCATTACTTACAAAATTGCCATCCTTTTCAAAGTTGTCGTCAATGTGGCCAATCATGGTCATGTGTGGCAGCATTACCATTCCCAACATGGATAAAGTGGGAAGGATGCCTAAAGCCGAAGCTTGACCAGACAAGGTACTGCTAGAATACGAAACAATTCGGGCAGGCTTGTCAGCCGTTTCAAAGCCGATGTAATCAAGGGCGTTCTTAAACGCACCAGAAAGACCGTTGTCATAGACTGGTTCAATAAATAGATAACCGTCACCAGCCTTGATGTTATCAATCCACTTCTTGGGGGCCCCCGTTAGTTTCCGGTCAGGATCACCCATTGGTGGAAGTGGCTCATTGAAGATTGGTAAGTCTAAATCACCAATATCAATAAAGTTCAACTTGACCTCGTTGTCAGACTCAAGTTCTTTTGCGTTCTTCTTTAAAAAGTTAAAAATTCCGGCACCACTAGAATTAGATCTGGCACTACCTAAAATTACGTCAACTGTTTTCATTTAATCTCTCTCCCTTTACTCACAAAAAGTAAGTTAATATGTACTTTAATTCTATTTAATTTCCGAAACAAAAGCAAGCAAAAAGCCCGCTTCGTAGTTGGCCTATCACAATTCTTTATAAATTAGTTAACTTTCATTACAATCAAAACCCACTATACTATAATAAGGTGAGAAGTAGATGAGGGGGAAGTAACATGAAGAATTGGCTTAATAAGATTCTCAAATCAGTCCATGGCGATTCTGACAAGAAGTCATCGGATCATGCCGAGAATAAAAATCAAAACACTCCAAATGAAGCAAAAAACAGTGATAGTAAGCAAACCACTGAACAAAACCAAGATCCAAAGCAAATCAAAAACGATAAATTACTTGGAACAAGCAACGCCATTGATAAGTGATTCTTAAGCAAGATGATTGTGATTGATTCAGTTGAACACTATACTTTAGTTAGTAGATAATTTGTAGGAGGTACTAAAATGACGAAAAAAATGGAAGTCCAAGTTTGGTCCGATATTGCATGTCCGTTCTGTTACATCGGACGGGCCCACTTCAAGTCCGCACTAAGTGATTTTGACCATAAGGACGACGTTGAGGTTCATTACAATAGTTTTGAACTTGATCCCAACGCATCTGGTGAACCAGAAACCATGGCTGACCATATGAGTAAGGAAAAGGGAATGTCAAAGGAAAAAGTTTCCGAGTTTCTATCAACCATCACCGAACTGGCAAACGAAGCTGGTTTAAAGATGGATACCGGAAAGATTAAAGTAGTGAACACCTTAAAAGCTCACCGTTTACTTCACTTTGCGGGAACCAAGGGCAAAGAATCCGAACTGATGGATAAGTTGTTTGAAGCTTACTTTGCCGACGGTTTAAACGTTGACGACAACTCCGTTTTAGTTGACCTCGCCATGAGTGTTGGTCTAAATCAGGACGAAGTCAAATCTGTCATAGACAGTGATAAATTCAAGGACGACGTCAGAGCTGACGAAGCCGCCGCTCAACAAGTTGGAATTAACGGGGTTCCGTTTTACATCTTTAACAAGAAGTACGCCGTTTCTGGTGCTCAACCGGTGAAGGTCTTCAAGTCCGCTTTATACAAGGCTTGGGCTAGCTTTCAACCAATTGAAATGGTTGGTGGCGATGACAACCAACAAAAAGGTGCTAACTGCGAAGGCGGCAGTTGCAGTATTGACCCAAATGATAATAAAAATTAATTAAACTAAACGGTCCGTTGGAATAATCCAGCGGACCGTTTTTTATTTAATCAGATGGAGGTGTCTTCCCCAGAGTTCCACAAAAGGACCCGAACACAACGAGATGATGACCGTCATAATTCCAATTGGACCAGAGACGAAGAACGCCAAAAACATGAAAAGCACATCCTGAATCACCCGCACTGACCAGTACGGCATGTGCAGTCTTTGAGAGAAAATGGGAGCAATCGCGTCATACGAGGACACCCCGAACTTGGCCGACATGTAAACGGCAATTCCGACCGTGAATATCAGGAATCCAAGGACAGCGAACAACAATTTCAACCAGAAGTTATCGAACACCAAGTAGGCACCGAACCAGAGCGTGAAATACTGAACCCCGTAACCCACCAGCATGTTAATCAAAGTCCCAAAGCCAATCTGATGGTAATCCAAAATCAGCACGATGACTAACAGAATCATGTAGTCGATGAACTGGATGTTACCTAAGCCAAGCGGTAAATGGTGCGATAATCCGACACTTAATGCGGTAAAGGCGTCCATTCCGAGGTTTTCTTTCCGCATCAACGTCATTCCCAAAGCGATAATCGCCGTTCCAATAGCGGTAATTAGAACTTGAACCAGAAAACGCAGCACCCGATGCGAATTTAAAATTTTCATTATTAATGACATCCTTTCGGCGTGTACGTGTAGTTGAAGCAAATATCCATATTTTACAAATAAAATAATAAAAAAAGCTAATCAGCCTGTTTCCTATTTATGGTACGGACTGCCGCTATTAATCATGAAAGCCCGATAGATTTGTTCGGTCAACACTAAGCGCATCAGCTGGTGCGGTAGCGTAAAACAACCAAATGACAGTTCAAAGTTAGCCCGCTTCAAGACCTTGGGAGCAAGTCCCAACGACCCACCAATCACAAAGGTAATGTCCGAGTGACCGTACGTTGCGAGATCCTTGATTTTCTTCGCAAAGGCTTCAGAGGTCAGTTCATCGCCTTGAATTGCCAAAGCAATCACATACTCGCGGTCTTTAATTTTAGCCAAAATTCGGGTTCCTTCTTGCTCCATCACCTCGTCCATTTCCGCTTGACTAAGGTTCTCAGGCGCCTTTTCGTCGGGAACCTGAACAATCTTAAACTTGCAAAAACGAGAAAGTCGTTTGACGTACTCATTAATTCCGTCTTTGAAGTATTTTTCCTTCAATTTTCCAACTACCACCAATTTAATGTTCATAAGTCGACTCCTTTAAACAGACTATCCACAAAGTTATCCACAGGTACCTTCACAAACTATCACGTTTCTGGAGAATTTAAAGACCTGTTAATATTTCGATTTTGTCAACAACATTTTTATTTATCCACAGAAATAAACAAGACATATGTTCGTTAACGCAATTTTCGTTGTTGTGATATCAACGTTTATCGCGTTCTTTTTTTAATAAAATTTTGTTACATAAACTTATGCACACTTCCTGTGGATAACTTCTTGATACTTTTCCACTATCATTAAAAGCCTAAATTACAGCTTTTGTGTTTTCACAATGAGTTTATCCCCAAAGTTATGCACAGACTTTTACCACTTGACATTTCCAACCACGTATTTTCTGATTATTAATTTTTTTTAAACCAATTTTGTTCGGAGTTTACCGTCAATCCCTCTATCACCGAATTCATAAGTATCGTTACAATCATCACAACTAAAATTCAGGCCTCAAACGGACAATTGCTTCAATTATCGCATTAAGTTATCCGAATGTCAGTTCACTCTTTTCAAACAAAAAATGTTCGCCGCATCTACTCTACGACGAACATTTTTTAAATTACTGCTGTTTTGCTTGCTGATCTAGCGTAATCTCAGCCGTTTTCATTTGTCCATTATGATAATAGGTAACGGAAATCTTGTCGCCAACGTTATGCTCATACAGGATGTCACGCAACTTACCCTGATTGGTAATGTCTTTTCCAGCCAACTTGGTAATCACGTCATTTTTCTTGAGACCCGCATTAGCGGCTGGTGATCCACCTCTAACGTCCATTACTACAACTCCATTGGTAACGTTTGAAGGAAGCTTTAAAATCGATTTCTGCTGCTTAACCGAGATGTTAGCCAGGTCCACGTACTTAATGCCTAGTTCGGGACGAATTACCTTTCCGTTCTTAATGAGCTGGTTGATAATCCGTACGACCTCGTTACTTGGAATGGCAAAACCCATCCCTTCAACACTGGTACCGGAACTATCCTTCGACAGTTTCATTGAGTTAATCCCAACGACCTGTCCGGCACTGTTTAGGAGTGGTCCACCCGAGTTTCCAGGGTTAATGGCCGCATCGGTCTGGATAACCGTTGCGTCACCGGCACTGGCGTTCTGCTGACCGTTCTCGGTGCTAGCCTGCGGCACTTCTCGCTTCTTTGCGGAAATGATTCCCTCAGTCAGAGACGAAGCGTACTCAGAACCAAGTGGTGATCCAATCGCAAGGGCGGTTTGACCCACCTTGATGTCGTCAGAATTACCGAAGTTAGCCACCTTATTGACACCATCACCGTTAATCTTAAGAACGGCAAGGTCGGTTACAGCATCATGGCCAATTAGCTTAGCTTCCTTTTTCTGGCCGTTACTCAAGATGACTTCCAGGTTGGACGAACCAGACACCACGTGATTGTTGGTCACAATGTACGCTGAGCCGTTATCCTTATTGTAGACAACTCCAGAACCCTCACTAATCTGTTGCTGATCCTTTTGGTCTTGACCGCCATTGTCTCCACCATTTCCTCCGAACACGCCACCAAACATGCCCTGAAGTGGATCAGAGTCACTGGACTTGGTCTTCTCGGTGTTAATCACCGAAACAACGGTATCCTTGTTGTCCTTAAAGACTTTTTCCGCCTGATTAGAGGCATTTACCCTTACATTCTCAACTTTTGCGGTTCCGCCACGATTGGAACCCGCAGGGACGGATTGAGTTCCTAGAGACATTCCGCCGTTATACCACGAAATCCCACCATAGGCAATTCCACCGCCCAATAGACCGGCTACTAGTGCCACGATGGCAACTGTTAGTAGCGGATGTGTTCTCTTCATATTTACACCCCATTTAATATTATTCTATCAAATAGTTTTTAAAAAAGTATCAATTATTCTCAAAGAGTTATTAAATCGGATGGTTTTTCAACATCGGTGTCAAACAAATTGAAGTCTTGTCCGACCCCAAAATCTTCATTTTCAAGCATGGAAGCGACGGTAAGATGAGCCAGTGACTTCATGTTGTTATGGTGACTGCGGTGCCCGATGAAGATGTTCTTGGTGTCACGTCCGATGATTTTCATCATGGCGTCCGCCCCGTCTTCATTTGACAAATGACCCTCATCACTCATGATGCGTTGCTTGGTTGGCCACGAATAGTCGCCGTTTCTCAGCATTTCCACGTCATGATTACACTCTAAAACGTACGCGTTGGCGTCTCTTATGACCCCTTCAATGTGATCAGAGACGTAACCTGTATCCGTCAACACCACAAAACTCTTATCGCCGTCGTGAAAATTATAGAACTGAGCGTCGGCAGCATCGTGGGACACACTGAAACTTTCAACGTCCAAGTCCCCAAATGACTTAGTGGTATCGGGATCAAAAATAAACTTTTGTTCCTCAGGAAATTTCCCGATCTTGTTACCCATCGCGTTCCAGGTCTTCTCGTTCGCGTAGACCTGCATGTCATACTTACGCGCCAAGATTCCCACTGACTTGGCATGATCGGTGTGTTCGTGGGTCACAAATAACTTATCAACGTCGGTCAAACTCCGTCCAATTGAATTCATGAGGTTCTCAATTTTTTTGCCCGACAGTCCGGCATCAAGTAAGACCTTGTGCTGGTTCGTCTCAATATAAGTAACGTTGCCGCCACTTCCGCTCGACAAT
Source organism: Fructilactobacillus sp. X3R5C2 (assembly GCF_059901175.1). Classification (NCBI taxonomy): domain Bacteria; kingdom Bacillati; phylum Bacillota; class Bacilli; order Lactobacillales; family Lactobacillaceae; genus Fructilactobacillus; species Fructilactobacillus sp. X3R5C2. The sequence goes on along the minus strand of NZ_JBWXVC010000005.1, from coordinate 108,463 downwards.
ACACTGATTTTCATTGGATCTTCGCTCAACTTATTCCCAGCTTTCTAATTATCTTCTGTCCCACTTGTGATTTTATTTTTAAAGTTCTCCTGAACGTTTTCGGTCTTTAAGACCGACCCAGTGAAGGCGTTAATCCGCCTTATGGAAACGTCCTTGGAGTTGCGGGTCTGGATGGCAATGACCCAAGTAGGGATATAGACCCCATTATTATTAATGTTTAACAATTTAGTGTATGATCTTCTGGTCCAAAGCACCCTGGAGTTGTTGGGAATCTCATTGTACTGGTAGAGCCAGATCAGTGCTCGCTCTTCCGAAATGGTCTCAGAACTCTCGTGTAAAATCTTGATGTTATTAAGTGCCGTTTGCGTATAACTCTTAATATTCCCGTCGTCATCTAAATAGAAGATGATTCTGGCATTATTGTCCATCAAATTACTCGTCAAAGCCTTCTGAATGTAGACAATCTTACTTGAATTGGACTGGTTTTGGTCGTACTCATAATCCTCACCGTTAATCACAAAACTCTTTCTTTTCATGAGCGGGTCCAGCGTGTTCTGTGGGTTCCGATTATCAATGTCAATTGGCGTCCGCAACGTACTTACGACCGCTCCATTTTCAAAGCGCGCGTCCTGATTTTTCAAGTTACCCATCTCATTTGCGAGATTACCATCATTAGAGGCGGAAATGTAGTAACCGTTAGAGCGCTTATTAGAGAGCTTGCCAACGGAAATTTCATCCCTGCGCATTTCTTTGATAATGGTGGAGTTCGCACTATTTTGACTCGTGTTCTCGGACTGCATGTTTTGGTTTTGAACAATCATTAGGACCAAGAAGACGTCTAAAATAATGAAAGCCAGCAAGAAGATCTCTTGAATTCGCTTAAAATTCATTAGAAGCTCTCCTTTCCGTTCCCATTGCCAATCAACTGGGAGTTAATCCAGGTGCCGTCGTAATTAACGAACCAGGATGGCTGCAAGGTGATTAACTGCTTATTGTTCTTTTCGGGAACAACTTGGTAACCAAGGGTGATGGATCTGACCTTCTTCATGTCAATTCCCTGAGCGGATAGTTGGTTTAAGATTGTTCCAGTACTTGGAAGGGTGGTACTTTCAGCGTTCGTTGGAATTGGAATTTGAAAACTTAAAAGTGAAAATTCGTAACGATTGGCTCCACCATTTCCCATCTTAAACGAACACGTCCCCAGCCGCTTCTGATTGAAGACGGGATAACCCTCCACAAACGTTCGGTAGGTGACGGTGTTTTTGACCGGATTATAACTGTCAAAACGAGCATTATCCAGTGGAATCCCCAGCTTAGTAGCGTAGCGATAAGCCGAGTTCAACACTTCCTCGTAACTGTGGCCCCGCTTACTTTGCTGGTAGTCCTGATAAATAACGTTGTCCTCATTGTCAAAGTTTAACGACTGGTCCCGACTACTGTAGGTCGTACTCTTCTTTCGGTGCTTAACGCTGGTATCCGTCGTATTACCCAATACCCGATTAATATAAGCCGTCTGGGACTGTTCTGCGAGTAAGTACCCGTAATTACGCATCTTGACCTGGCTTGGGTAGAAGAGAAACGGGCGATCGTTTAACGTCCGCATCTGAACGTCCACACTTTGAACTTTCGTAGTGAGAATGTTCTGTAACTTGGCTAAATTCCGCTTTTTAGTGGTGACCTGGTACACATGGTAACCGTCATCGCCCAACAGGTAAAAGTGGGTACTGTCATTTAGTGGGATGACCATGCGATCAACGTTGAAATCATTCTTTTTCACCTTGTGATTAAAAATCTTACTTAACAAATTAACTGGAACTTCGCCACCATAATTCAACATCAGCGAATTTTCAGAGTTAAGGGTATCGATATACCGCTTTTGATTATCCTTTGAGACCTCTTTGATTGACTTGACCTGATAGGTCTTGATGTTTTTGACGATTTCACCGGTCAAACTCGTGGTCTCACTTGTGAGCGACTTCTGTTTCCCACTCCTAGTGGTAGTAATAACCTCGGTGGGAGAATAGATATCATAACGATTCTTCGAAGAAACTTCGCTTTTAAGCGTAGCTGATTTATCCTGATGCATTCGACTCCCAAAGCGAGCTGGATTGACCAGTAGTGCCACGATGAGCACCAAACTGACTAGTACGGCAATACACAGTGAAACCGGTAAAATATAAGGTTTAAGCTTCTCCTTCATCCCAAAGATCCTCCTCGACTGGTTCGTTTGGTAGTGAAATATAGAACGTTGAACCCTTTCCTTCAATACTATCGACCCAAATATGGCCGCCAAAGGCTTCCACAATTTCCTTAGAGATTGCGAGCCCAAGTCCACTTCCACCTTGAGCCCGTGAACGAGCTTTATCGACTCGATAGAAACGATCGAAAATGTGTTTAATGGCTTTTCGTGGCATTCCTAGTCCCTGATCAGAAATACTCATGATGATGCGGTTGTTCTGTTCGTACAGCCGACAGGTAATGACACCACCGTCTGGTGAATATTTGATCGCATTATTCATAATGTTATCAATGACCTGGGTAAAACGGTCGGTATCGATGTCAGCCCACAGATCCTGCTTAGTAAAGTCCCGTTTAATGGAATAATTCTTCTTTTTCGGATCGTCATCGGTCTTAATGATCATGTCAAAACGATCCAAGATGTAGTTAAAGAGCTTGTTGATGTTAACTAATTCCGTATCATACTTCTGGGTCCCAGAATCCATCCGCGATAGTGTCAAAAGGTCGTTGATCATTCGAATCATTCGGTCGGTCTCGTCCTGAGTGACCTTCAAAAATTTGGGTGCCAACTTTTTATCCTTCCAAGCGCCGTCCTGCAAGGCTTCAATGTAGGAATGCACACTGGTTAAGGGCGTTCGCAGTTCGTGTGAAACATTGGATACAAACTGCTTCCGATCGTCATCAATCTTTTGTTGCAAGGTGATGTCATGGAACACGCAAACAAGCCCATTAATAAAGCCGGATTCACGCTGAATCAACGAAAAATGAGCTGATAAAATCAGCTTATGGTCGTGATCAGAAAAGTCCAAGTTGACCTGTCCTGGGTCTTCAATCAAGTTTTTAAGGGTGAACCGGTCGCGTAAATGCAAGACATCTAGGATGGACTTACCGATGACCTGTTGCTTACTAACGCCTAGAAAACTAAGCGCCTCATCGTTGATGATGATGACGTTTCCGCGACGATCCGTGGCAACCACCCCGTCGGTCATGTTATCTAAGACCGAATCCAGACGCCTTCGCTCTGACTCGGTTGACTCCTGAGACTCTTCAACCCGTACTGACAGGTTATTGACCGCCTTCGCTAGTTGACCCAACTCGTCATTTCCGTAGACCTTAACGTGCCCCGAATAATTACCGCGAGCAATCTGTTCCGTCTGCTTCTTCATTGCGTCGATTGGCTTCGTAATGGCCCGAGAAATAATGAACGTTAGAAGCAAGCCCAAGATGATGGCGACGATCGCCGCAAACAGGTAGATTAAGGTGATACTGTTGATGTTTTGGTAAACCGGATTCAGATTAGCCCGAACGTAAACGACCCCTTCCATGTTGTTTTCATTGCCCTGACTGTTAATCAAAGGTGTAATCATGGTGTAGTAACGGTTCCCATCACTGTAAGTATTTTTCTCGATGGTTTTACCGTTATTTAAGGCATTCTTGATGTCATTGTCGGTGGTCTTTTGTCCCACTAACGACTGGTCGCTACTCTGATTGGTTCCACGGATGTTGCCCCTGGAGTCCACCACCAGAATATCATCAGAATTGTTGGTATCAACGTCTTCAAGGATCGTCTGAATCTGCTTATTAGCCTTGGTTTGGTTCTTTTTGGCTAACTGCTTTTTAAGGGATGTATTAACGTAAGGCTTCAGTTGGATGGAGTCCTTAAACGTATTCAAATTTTGGTACTCGAGTTGACGCACAAAAACGGCACCCACTACTTCCAAGGTAATGATCATCATTAAGGCGAAAACTAACGCAATCTTAAAATGAATGGACCTTAAAAAGTGCCAACGTCTTTTCTTCTTCATTACATGAATACCTCTAAACTAATCAATTTGGGTTATTCTTCCTTTTCGGAATCCCGCAGGTAATAACCAACCCCACGTCTGGTTACTAACCACTTGGGGTGACTTGAATCATCTTCAATTTTTTCTCGTAAACGACGTACGGTCACGTCGACGGTTCGAACGTCACCGAAGTAATCGTAGCCCCAAACCGTCTGAAGCAAGTGCTCTCTGGTCATCACTTGACCAATGTGTTGGGCTAGATAATGAAGAAGTTCGAATTCTCGGTGGGTAAGATCCACACCCTTCCCACGTTTAGTAACGGAGTAAGAGTCCGGATGAATCACCAGGTCACCGATTTCGATATCGTGATTATCGTCTTTCCCTTCCCCAGCTGAGCCAGTGATGTTCTGCCGTCTCAAGTTGGCCTTAACCCGTGCCACTAATTCACGGTTGGAAAATGGCTTAGTAACGTAATCATCGGCACCGAGCTCTAGACCCAATACCTTGTCGAGTTCAGAATCCTTGGCAGTCACCATGATAATTGGCATGTTGTGGGTCTTTCGAACTTCCTTGGCAACTTCTAAGCCATCGACCTTTGGTAACATGAGGTCAAGAATAATGAGATCGGGTGTATTACTATCAACCTTATCAAGGGCCTCTTGCCCATCGTGTGCGACGTCAACGTCAAATCCTTCTTTGGTTAAACTAAATTTTTCAATGTCTGTAATTGGTTTTTCATCATCGACAACTAGAATTTTTTTCTTCATAATATTATTTGTCTCCTTTGAACTGCTGGCAGTCCCTATATCAATCAAGTTTGGGATCAAGGCTTATTTTACGCTCAATCCTAGTTAAATTGTAACACATCAAATTACTCGCTTCACGTTATTCAACAACGGTTGTTAATTAATAACAGCTCTTTTCAGTATTTCTTCCGTATCTGCAATTTCGTCTTTTTTGTAAATTAGTGTTGCATGGGGTTTTGCGGTATGCTATTATAATAAATGTACTTTTGATTTGGGCAGTTAGCTCAGCTGGCAGAGCAACGGACTCTTAATCCGTGGGTCCAGGGTTCGATCCCCTGACTGCCCATCACATATAATGATCATGGTTAACGCCATGATCTTTTTTTATATCATTAATTTCACTAAAAAAGGAAAGACCATCTTCGTTAATTGCGAAGGATCCTTCCTTTTTTATTTTTTAATTGCTAAAATCTCGGTTAAAATTGCTAAAGCAGCACAAAAGCCGGCCATCGCCAGACCAATCCAAATCAAGCTTTGATCCTCAATAAACGGAACGAGGATCAAAAACATTGCCGCCAAAAAGGCCAAGATTAACGATAGGACATGTTGCTTCTTCACGCTTAACACCTCTAATCCTTGAACACCATGGGATTACATCAATTGTTTCACGTGGAACAATTATCATTTAAAACAGTGAAACCTGTTGATAGGCAACTTCATCTAATTCTTTCAACTGATTAATCACAACTTGGACACCTTTGGTGGTAAAAGCCGCGTTTACGTATAGTTTATCCGCTCCACATGGTTGAGGCAAGTTAAAATGACCAATTTTTGGTACCATTAACTGCTTTTTCACACTCAGGTCACTGGGGCTATTATTTCCCTTGAGCCATTTGATGGTGTAGTGATGGGCTCTTAAGAACTGGTAAAACTCACGTTTCGTCATTTCCATCCTACTTACGTGTAACTCACCGTAAACGTCATCAATTGATTTAGTGATCTGATTCTGCTTTAAACTATTTCCGTAACGCAACACGATTGGTTTTACCTGCTGCTGAATCCAGCGCATTAGTCGGTCAGCACGTGGATAATTACTAAGGGAAGCAAGACGACACGTTCCCGCCACGGTTAATTGGTTAACTCCATTTTCATCAGTCACTAGTTCACTGTCTGAAAGTGAAACCATTTTGGGCTTCAATAAATTAATTACATCTAAGTAGTCAAAATAGACGTTCGCCCCATCGAAATAAACGGTCAGTGGATGCCCCCGAAAACCACCTACATCAATTACCTGCACGTTCTCACCTCCAACTAGTCCTTAATGTCGTTTAAGATCCATACTGAGATTGCCGCCAAAACCATGGTAACCGCCGCAATCGCAAAGATGTTAGCAATGGATCCGATTGCCATCACAACTAGTGGACTGGCAAGTGAAGCCACAATTTGGGGAATACAAATTTGAACGTTAAACAGTCCCATGTACACACCAATGTACTTTCCTGGAATCTCACGGGTTACAAAAGTCAACGGGTAGACCGAAACGCCAGCCCATCCAATGCCAATCAAAATAAACGCAAGCACCTGCAAGAAAACGGTGTGGGAGAATGCTGACATCAAAAAGCCGACTCCGCCAATTACCAAACTAATTGAAAAGAGCAACTTGTACTTTCGTTGGGGGATTCTTGATAGTAAAAGTGAAAAAATAACAGCTGATAAAGCATAAACGGCCGATAAAATTCCAAATAAATTACCACCGGACTGATAACCACTGCTCATCGGATTGGTTGTGTTGAAAACGTTTTTGGCAATGATACTCGTCCCGTACATCCACATGTAGGCAAAGCCAATGTAGGCAAAAAGTTGGATGATGGATACCACCCAGAAAACGCGTGGAGCATCTTTTAAAAGCATCCACGTACTCTTTTTGGCCCGTTCGCCATTCTGCTCCAGTCCATGATAATCATTAAACTGTCTAGGGGGGTACTCATCAACCTTCATGACGGTAATAAACGTACAGAAGATTAAAACGATCACCGCAACGTAGAACGAAAAAATGACTGAATTAGGAATCATCCCTTTACTAGCGGTGTTACTGACCCCGAGCTCGGTGAAAACCCACGGCGATAAACACGCTAACACACTCCCAATGTTTAAGAAAAAACTCTGAATTGAGTAAGCAAACCCACTCTGGCGTTGATTAACCATGTCACCAATCAACATCTTGTAGGGTTGCACACACATATTGAACGCAATCATCAAAACCAACGTGATGACGGCGGCCAGTGAGATCGTAATAATGCTCGGCCAGCCAAAATCACCAACGTTTGGTAAAAGAAACAGGGTAATGGCGGAAGCAACGGTCCCAATAATGAGATAGGGAATTCTTCTTCCCCACTTGGGCACCCAGGTTCGATCGGACCACGCTCCCACTAACGGTTGGACAAATAATCCCGCAATTGGAGGAATAATAAACAGAAGCCCTAAAAGACTCGGAGAAGTCCCGAGGGTCTGAAAAATTCTTCCCAGTTGCGAATTCATTAAGCCAAACGCCATTTGGACTCCAAGAATTCCAAAGGATAGAAACCAGATTGCGGCCGTGGTAAGTTTTGGCAACCCTTGTGTCTTTTCATTGTTATTCATTGAAAATCCTCTCAATCATTCTTAATTTTAATAAAAAGACCACTTACTCTGTAAGTGGCCTTTTACTGTACACCATCGTTTGAAGCGTATGAAATCGATGAAAACTTATTATACGATTTAATAAAGAGCAGTTTAACCGTTCCACGTGGACCCGAACGGTTCTTTTCGATAATAACTTCAACTTCGCCAACGTTATCATCGTCATTTTCAACATCGGAACGTGGATCTTGGTCCTCATCGTCTGAATCGTGTTCATAATAATCCTCTCGGTATAAGAATGCAACAATGTCAGCATCCTGTTCGATTGACCCCGATTCACGGATATCAGACAGTACCGGACGCTTGTCCTGACGCTGTTCCACTCCACGCGAAAGCTGAGATAACGCAATCACTGGCACCTGTAATTCATTGGCCAGTTTTTTAAGTTGTCTGGAAATCTCAGACACTTCCTGTTGCCGGTTTTCTTTATTACCACCCTCAATTAACTGGAGGTAGTCGACCACAATCAGCCCTAAGTTCCCCGTTTGTTTTGCCAAACGACGACAGTTGGCCCGAATTCCAGCCATTTTATTGCCGGGAGTATCATCAATGTAAATATGGGCCTTAGAAAGACTGCCCATCGCAATGACTAGGTTCTGCCACTCCTCTTCGGTCAACTGACCCGTTCTAAGGTGATTGGCGTCAATGCTACCTTCAGCACACAACATTCGGTTTACTAACGATTCGGCACTCATTTCCAAACTGAAAATGGCCACCGTCTTGTCGGTCTTGGTTCCCACGTTTTGTGCAATGTTTAGCGCAAAGGCGGTTTTACCAACGGCCGGTCTGGCAGCTAGAATCATCAATTCGCCGGGATGAAGCCCGGTCGTCATCTTGTCGAGCTCATGATAACCGGTCGCAAGTCCCGTGATGTCGTCGCCACCATTTTGAGAAAGTTGGTCAATCTTTGTAAATGATTCGTTTAAAACGTCCTTGATGTTCTTAAATCCCGACTGATTACGGTCCTCAGAGACGTTCATAATGTCACGTTCGGCATTATCTAAGAGGTCTTCGACGTCTTCGGACTGTTCGTATCCCTGAGTGGCAATGTTGGTAGCCGTCTGAATCAAGCGCCTGAGCAAGGCTTTATTTCTTACAATTTTAGCGTAGTAGACCAAGTTAGCGGCCGTTGGCACGGCGTTGGTCAGATCAATGATGTAAGGCACACCACCAACGTCTTCCAGCTGGTCACGCTGCTTCAAAAGATCGGTCACGGTGACGGCATCAATGCCCTGATCGTCATCATTTAGATCCAACATCGCCTTAAAAATTAATTGATGCGCCCGCTTATAGAAGTCATCTGGATTCAGATATTCCATCGCGTCAACTAAACCGTCGGTACTCAGAAAAATGGAACCCAAAACGGCCTTTTCGGCCTCAATATTTTGTGGTGGCGTGTGATCATTTAAAGTATCGTTGTTCATTATCGACTCTTTTCTAACTGCAACTTACGACTATTTTTCGCTGACGTGAACCCGAATTTGAGCGGAAACCTGGGGATGAACCTTAACGGGAACATCGGTGTAACCCATGGTCTTGATTGGCTCACTTAATTCAATCTTCCGTTTATCCAGTTTAATGTTGTATTGATCCAAAAGTCCCTGGGCAATCTGTTTACTGGTAATAGAACCGAACAAGCGACCGTCAGACCCAGCCTTGGCTTTCAACTCAACGACGGTTTTGTCATTTTCAAGTTCTTTTTTTAGTTTCTTGGAATCTGCTAGTTCCTCTTGCTCGTGCTCCTGTTCAACGTGTTGTTGAGCCTTTAATTCACTGATAGCCTGCTTGGTAGCTTCTTTAGCCAAGCCCTTCTTAATCAAAAAGTTGTTAGCATACCCAGATGGCATGTCCTTAACGTCGCCCCGGTTGCCCTTGCCTTTAACATCGCTTAAAAAGATTACTTTCATTTTAAATCCCTCCTTGTTTACTAATAATTTAACAGATTTAAACTAATTCTGCTATTGGTCGGTTTTATCATCGTTATTAACGATTTTATCAATGGCACCTAGCAGTGTCTTCTTAACCTCTGAAACACTTTCGTCGGGAATTTGCGTAGCTCCCGCTGATAAGTGGCCACCTCCACCAAGTGCTTCCATAATCAACTGAACGTTAATGTTACCATTACTTCGCGCCGAAATCCCAATGTTCCCGTTCGTCCGCTTAAAGACGATAAACGAGGCTTCCACTCCGTCAATCGTCAGTAGCGAATCAACGGCTTGCGCGGCAATGACCGAATCATATTCCTTATCATCTTCAGCGGTAATCAGGGCCATGTTCTCATCAATCTGTTCCATCATGGAAATCAGGTGGTTTCGGGCCATGTAATTATTGATACTTTCCTTCATGAAGTCGGCCATTTCGTCAGCGTTGGCACCCGCTGACCGCAGATAACTCGCCGCATCAAACGTTCTCGTTCCCGTTCTAATCGTAAAGGATTGGGTGTCAACCACAATCCCACTCAGCATGGCAGTCGCCTCTAACTGGTTGATTGGATCGGCGTCCTGAGACTGGTACTCAAACATCTCGGTAATCAGTTCGCAGGCTGACGAAGCGTAGGGTTCAATGTAAACCAGGATCGGATTCTCAGGAAAGTCCTCACCACGCCGGTGATGGTCGATGATGACCACGCGGTTCTTTAAGCGTTTGTAAAGGTCCCCAGAAACACCCATGTCAGGTTTGGAATGGTCAACCATAATCAGCAAACTGTTGTCAGTTGCCTTTTTCAACGCCTTATCTGGAGTAATAATTGATTCTTTAATGTCTGGATAATCATCAATCGCGTTTAATAACCGCTTGATGTCTGAGTGCGGTTCTTCGTCATCCATCACAATCCAACACTGCTTCCCGTTCATCTGGGCAATCCGTCTGATTCCCATGGCGGCTCCCATCGCGTCCATGTCAGGCTGTGCATGACCCTGCACAAAGATTTGATCCGATTCTTTCATTAACTCTTGTAAAGCGTGGGAAATCATTCGCGCCCGGACCCGAGTCCGTTTCTCCATTGGGTTCGTCTTTCCACCATAGTAGCGGGCCTCTTTATCCTTGGCCTTAACAACCACCTGATCGCCACCACGACCGAGGGCTAAATCAAGGTTACTCTGAGCCTGGTCGGCTAAGTTGTTCAGATTATTATCATCGTATGCAATCCCAATACTAAGGGTCAAAGGAAGGTTCTGTTTCGAGGTATCTTCTCGAATCACGTCTAAAATCTTAAATTTATCCGCCTCAATTTGATTCAACGCGGAAACGTACAACAGGATAAAGTAATGATCCGCATCAATTCGCTTTAGAAAAATCCCGTATTCCTGCGCCCACGAGCTCAGTTCGTTGGTGATGTAGTTTCTAAGGTTCGAGACGTCCTGGTCGCTCATTGACTGCGTAATTTCGTCAAAGTTATCCAGAAAAATCTGGCCGACCGCAATTTTACCGTTTTCGTACTTCTTTTCAATCTCAGCATAGCGGGTAATGTCCATCATGTAGACGGTGTTGTACTCTCTTTGAATCAACATGTCGAACATGTGACCGCGCCAGGTGACCTCAATTGGCTTGGTCTGGTCAAGGTTTGCCTGAATGATGTCAAAGAGGTCTGGAGCAGAATGGTCAAGTGGATATCCGACCACCTCCGTACTATCAAAGTATGGCTGTAAATATGGATTAATCCACTCCACCACGTGGTTATCATCAAGGATTAAGATCCCAATCGGCATCTCAAGCAGTGACTCCTGTTGTCCGCGCATGATTTGATAGGACAAATCGTTGATGTACTTATCGGATTCTTCACCCACGCGGTTCATCGTGTTAATGGTATAGACGAGCCCCACACAAGCAATCAGTAAAAGAACGATTCCGATAAAGAAGTTGTAGAGAAAGGCAATTACTAGTCCCAAAATCAATGAAATTGCAATAAAAATCGTAATTTTTCTTAATCGTGTATTTTTTAAAAATGGCGGCAACGTCATTTGTGAAAAGAATTTCTTCATAGTAACTCCCATCTTTGCTCCATTATAGCTTCTATTTTATCACATTGAGGCAACCCAATAATCGGATAAAAAAAAGACCTAACTAAATTAGTTAAGTCTCAAATTCTTAATTAGTCACCAACTACGAATGGCATTAAGCCCATGATGCGGGCACGCTTGATCGCAATGGTCAACTTACGTTGGTTTTTAGCGCTCGTTCCGGTAACTCGACGAGGTAAAATCTTACCACGTTCTGATACGAAACGTCTTAACAAATCAACGTCTTTGTAATCAATGTATTCAATGTGATTAGCGGCGATAAAGTCAACCTTACGGCGACGATGGCCACCTCTTCTTTGTTGAGCCATGTGTAATTCCCTCCTAAAACATTAATCAAATCGTTCCATTAAAATGGAAGATCATCATCGGAAATATCAATCTGGTCTCCAGAGTTAGCAAACGGATCCTTCGAATTGTCGTTACCTTTGCTATTGTTAGGAGTGGCCTGACCACTCGTCTTTGGAGTTCCAAACGGATTTTCGCTAGGAGCGTGATTGCCACCGTTGTTAACTTGACCCTGACCATTTCCGTTCTGTGAACGTGGTTCAAGGAGAGTGAAGTTCTCAACGACTACTTCGGTAACATAAACTCGTTGGCCCTGCTTGTTTTCGTAATTTCGGGTCTGAATTCGACCTTCAATTCCAACCAGGGAACCCTTATGCACAAAGTTGGCAAAGTTTTCAGCTGATTTGCGCCAAATGACACAGTTGACGAAGTCAGCTTCCCGATCACCATTTGAGTTAGTGAAACGACGGTCAACAGCTAGCGTAAAAGTACCCACTGCTGCGCCGTTTTGGGTGTATCGCAAATCAACGTCTCGTGTTAAGCGTCCAGTAAGAACTACTGTATTAATCATACTGAAAAACTCCTTTCATTCTAATTATTTGTCGTCTCTTCTTACGATCATATGACGTAAGATGTCTTTGTTAAACTTAGCAAGACGGTCAAACTCGTCTAGACCTTGGTCGTTGTCGCCTTCTTCAACGTTAACAATGTGGTAAGTACCTTCATTGTAACCGCCGATTTCGTAAGCAAGACGACGTTTTTGCCAGTCTTTTGAATCGATTACGTTTGCACCGTTATCAGTCAAGATCTTATCGAAGCGGTTGACCAAGTCAGTCTTGGCAGCATCGTCGATATCTGGTCTGATGATGTAAGTAATTTCGTATTTGTTTTCCATGAATTACACCTCCTTGTGGACTGTCGGCTCTTCAGTGATTTGAAGAGCAAGGGGAGTCAATTAAAATCTAATTAAACTCACAACGATTGATTATATCATTGATTGTTTTTTACTTCAACAGGACATTCGAGACGTTGACTTGCGATACATGATTAAATACGAAGCTTTTTTTAAATCTTTTTTTAATCACCATTATAAATTGAATTTTTTACGACCACGTAATCAACTTTTCTAATGGCATCAATGTCTTTTCCACCAGCATAAGAAATTGATGACTGCAAATCTTCCTGCATTTCTCTTAAAGTGTCGTAGATGCTGCCCTTAAACGGAACCAGCAACTTCTTACCCTCGACGTTCTTGTAGGCACCCTTTTGAAATTGCGATGCGGAACCAAAGTACTCTTTGTATTCCTTACCGTCTTTTTCAACGTTTTTACCGGGCGACTCTTCGTGGCCCGCAAACATCGATCCAATCATGCACATTGTAGCACCAAAGCGAATTGATTTCGCAATATCACCATCGGTCCGAATCCCACCGTCAGCGATGATGGGCTTTCTGGCACCCTTCGCACAGTAACGAATGGCAGCTAGTTGCCATCCTCCCGTCCCAAAGCCAGTCTTTATCTTGGTGATACAGGCTTTCCCGGGTCCAATTCCAACCTTGGTAGCGTCCGCTCCGGCATTTTCAAGTGCCCGCACGGCTTCTGGCGTTCCAACGTTTCCAGCAATCAGGAAGGTGTCAGGCATCTGTTCTTTGACGAATTTAATCATATTGATAACCGAGTCCGAGTATCCGTGAGCAATGTCAATCGTAACGTATTCAGGAAGCTGGCTGGCTTTGACCAACTCTTTAATGAAGTCATACTCGCCAGGCTTGACCCCAATGCTGATAGAGGCAAAGACCCCGTCAGCGTGCATCTTTTTAACAAAATCAAGTCGTTTCTCAGGTTGAAAACGGTGCATGACGTAAAAATAACCGTTTTTTGCGAGGCTTTCGGCTAAATCAGCATTAATGACCGTCTGCATGTTGGCGGGTACGACCGGAATCTTGAACTTACGGCCACCAAATTCCACGGAAGTATCACACTCACTTCTAGAATTGACCACACACTTATTCGGAATCAGTTGAATATCTTCGTAATCAAACACGTCCATCTTCATAACTCTCCTTGATTATTTTACGAACTATTTTGTCAAATTTAGTTTAAATGTTTCAAACACAACCAATATCATAATCGAATTGCACCATTTAATCAATATGAAAGTGCCAATTTACGAATGTTAACCATAAATTTAGGCAAAAAAATAGCACTACCGTTAACGTAGTGTTATTTTTAAAAATTATTCTTCGGATCGATCAGTAGATGAAGCTGGTTCATTGACCTTTGATTCGTTTTCTTCATCCTTAGCAACGACTGCCATCGTCGCAACTTTGGCATTATCGTCGACCCGGATTAAGTGAACTCCAAGGGTGGCACGACCAGTCTCTGAAACGTTATTAACCGCAAAACGAATCATAACACCCATGTTAGTGATTAACATGATGTCTTCATCACCCGTTACGGTACTCAATCCGACTAGGGGACCATTCTTCTTGGTAACGTTTGACGTCTTGATTCCTTTACCACCGCGACCCTTGATCGGGTAGTCGGAGGCTTTCGTGCGTTTCCCGTATCCATTTTCAGAAATGACAAACACGTCACTATCAGGTGTCAAGATGGCCGCTCCAACCACATAGTCGTTTGGTCTGAGTCGAACTCCTCTCACTCCTGAAGCGGAACGTCCCATAGAGCGAACGTCATCAGCTCTAAAGCTAACGGCGTAGCCCAAATGAGTTCCAATGATCATGTTGTCGCCGTTATCCACGATGGATACGCCAATCACTTCATCATTATCGTGCAAGTGAATGGCCTTTAAACCATTCTTTCGAATGTTCAAGAAGTCAGAGACTGGGGTTCGTTTAACCGTTCCCAGTTTCGTTGTAAAGAACAGGTACTTGTCCTCGTCATTATGCTGGGACGAAATACTGATAACCGTTTGAATCTTCTCATTTTGACCCAAGTTTAGGAGGTTAACGATTGGAATTCCCTTCGCTGATCGTCCATATTCCGGTACTTCGTAAGCTTTCATACTATAAACTTTACCAGCGTTGGTGAAGAACAAGAGTCGATCATGGGTTGCCGTTGACAGGAGATGTTCAATGAAATCGTCCTTATTGACACCCATTCCTTGAATTCCACGACCCCCACGGTTCTGAGCCTTGAACTCATCGGTTGGTAGTCGTTTAATGTAACCGTTGTGGGTCAAAGTAATTACGACGTTTTCCTCTTCAATTAAATCTTCGTCCTCAATACTGGTAATTTCACCAACCAGTAATTCGGTCCGCCGTTTGTCACCAAACTTCTTCTGAATCTCAAGGAGTTCATCGTAAATAATGCCGTTGATCCGATCCCGACTGTTTAAAATGTCTTTGTAATCTTTAATGTTAGCCAGTAATTTGTTGTGCTCGTCGGTAATCTTGCCACGTTCCAGTCCGGTTAATCGAACCAGCCGCATGTCTAAGATGGCCTGAGCTTGCTTGTCGTCTAAATCAAAATTGCTAATCAGTTCGTTTTTGGCGATATCGCCAGTCGCGGAATTACGAATAATCTTGATGACGGCATCAATGTTGTCAAGAGCAACCAGTAACCCTTCCAGAATGTGAGATCGAGCTTGAGCCTTACGTAAGTCAAACTTCGTTCTTCTGGTAATAACTTCCACCTGATACTCCAGGTAGTACTGCAAAATTTGTTTCAGACTCAAAACTTTCGGCGCACCATCAACGATGGCTAGCATGTTGAAACTAAAGGAGGTTTGCATCAGGGTTAACTTGTAAAGATTGTTCAAGATAACTTCGGCTGAAGCATCCCGTTTGACATCAATCACAACCCGCATTCCGTCCTTATCGGACTCATCGTTAATGGCGGTAATGCCCTCAATTCGTTTGTCCCTTACTAGTTCAGCAATCCGTTCGATTAACTTGGCCTTGTTGACCATATACGGCAATTCAGTCGCAATAATGCGCTGCTTGCCGTTTTTTTGTTCCTCAATGTCAACCTTAGCCCGAACAATGATACTACCACGACCTGTTTCGTAGGCTCTTCTGATTCCGGATTTACCCATGACTACTCCCCCAGTGGGGAAGTCAGGTCCGGGCAGAGCTTCCATCAGATCATTGGTGGTAGCGTCTGGATTTCGCATCAAAATGTGAATTGCACTAATTACTTCGCTTAAATTGTGAGGTGGAATGTTAGTGGCCATTCCAACCGCAATCCCAGAAGCTCCATTTAAAAGGAGGTTCGGAATTCTAGCCGGTAAGACCACTGGTTCACGTTCGGTGCCATCGTAGTTGGGCTGAAAATCAACGGTGTCCTTGTTGATGTCTCGCAACATTTCCATCGCAATCTTGGAGAGTCGTACCTCGGTGTAACGCATGGCAGCGGCACCATCACCATCGACGGAACCAAAGTTTCCGTGTCCGTCAACTAACATGTAACGATAACTAAATTCCTGAGCCATTCGAACCATGGCCTCATACACGGAACTGTCACCGTGAGGATGAAACTTTCCTAGAACATCCCCAACAATTCGCGCGGATTTCTTGTAAGGCTTATCCGGTGTAACTCCTAGTTCGTGCATATCGTACAGGATTCGACGATGAACCGGTTTTAAGCCGTCACGAACGTCAGGAAGCGCACGGGACACAATCACACTCATTGCATAATCCAAGAATGATGATCTCATCTTCTTCGATAATTCAATGTTTTGAACTCGACTTGGTTTATTATTTTCTTCATTTGCCAAGAGATTTTGCCTCCATTCCTTGTTAAATCAGTCAATTAACCTAATTGTTTCACGTGAAACAATTTATACATCCAGGTTTTCAACAAAGGTTGCGTTGTCTTCAATAAACTTCCGTCTTGGAGCCACCTTTTCACCCATTAACATGGTGAAGGCTTCTTGAGCAGCCGAAGCATCATCAGAAGTAACCCTTAGTAAACGACGATGATCTGGATTCATGGTGGTGTCCCATAACTGTGAGGCATCCATTTCGCCTAAACCTTTGTATCGTTGAATTTGTGGTTTTGGTGAAGCCGGAAGTTGAGCTAACAACTCCTGAAGTTCCTCATCAGAATCAACGTATCGTTGGAATTTGTTTCCCTGACGAACTCGGTACAACGGTGGCTGGGCAATGTAGACGTATCCAGCATCAATCATTGGACGCATGTAGTTATAAATTAAGGTTAGAAGCAAAATCTGAATGTGGGCCCCATCAACATCGGCATCGGTCATGATGATTAACTTGTGGTAGTTAACCTTACTAATGTCGAAGTCACTGCCAAAGCCAGTCCCCATCGCGGTAAACAAAGAACGAATTTCTTCGTTAGCCAGAATTTTTTCCATCGTGGCCTTTTCAACGTTTAAAATTTTGCCACGAATTGGCAGGATGGCCTGCGTCAGTCTAGAACGACCTTGTTTAGCGGAACCCCCGGCCGAGTCACCTTCGACAATGAACAATTCGGAGACTTTCGGGTCCTTACTGGTGTTGTTAGCCAACTTCCCGGGTAAACTGTTGATTTCAAGTCCGCTTCGTTTTCTGGTTACTTCACGAGCCCGTTTTGCTGCGGCTCGCGCTTTAGATGCCACGGAACCCTTTTCAACAATCTGTTCGGCAATCTGAGGATGTTCCATCATGAACTTGGAAAATTCCTGACCGAAAATGTGGTTCGTAGCGGTTCTCGCATCAGAGTTACCAAGTTTGGTCTTGGTCTGACCCTCAAATTGAGGATCGGGATGCTTAACCGAAACGACCGCGGTCATTCCTTCTCGAACATCGTCACCAGAAAGGTTCGGTTCGCTATCCTTAATTAAATTGTTGTTTCTCCCGTAGTTATTGATAATTCGGGTCAAAGCCTGCTTGAACCCTTCTTCGTGGGTTCCACCTTCATAGGTATTGATGTTATTAGTAAACGTCAAAAGAGTGCTGTGATAATCGTTAGTGTACTGAATGGAAACTTCGACCGTGATGCCATTTTCCTGACCCTCAATGTAGATGGGATCCTTGAAGATTGGAGTGCGACCCCGATCGAGGAATTCAACGTAGTGCCGAATTCCACCTTCGTAGAAGAAATCGTGTTCCACGGGTTTTTCGGGGCGATCGTCTCTAATTGTGATTCTTAACCCCTTGTTTAAAAAGGCCAGTTCTCTGACACGCGTGGTCAAAGTCTTCATGTTAAAGGTCGTGGTCTCGGTAAAGATGTCTGGATCGGGAACAAAGTGAACCTTAGTTCCGTGAGCATCCCTGGGTGCGTCCCCAATGACTTTCATTGGCGTCTTGACGTGACCCCTTTCAAAGTCCATGTAGTACCGCTTGCCACCTTTAGTAACAACAACGTCCAGTTCCTTTGACAAGGCGTTTACCACTGAGGCTCCAACTCCGTGAAGTCCACCAGAAACCTTGTATCCGCCACCACCGAATTTACCACCAGCGTGAAGGATAGTGAAGACGGTCTCTAGTGCCGATTTACCGGTATCTTTTTGGGTATCCACGGGAATCCCACGACCGTTATCAACGACCGTAATACTGTTATCCTTTTCCACGGTAACGTTGATTTCGTCAGCAAAACCCGCCAACGCTTCGTCAATTCCGTTATCGATAATTTCCCAAACTAAGTGATGGAGTCCCTGTTCGTTAGTGGCTCCAATGTACATTCCGGGACGCTTTCTGACCGCTTCTAGTCCCTTTAGGACTTGGATTTGACTAGCGTCGTACTCCCCGGCTCGTTCTCTTTTTGCTTCTTTTTCTTGATCAGTCACTACAATTCCTCCTCAACTACGTTACTCGGATACAATGACTCCCTTTTCAATGTGAAAAGTCTTGGGATTGTTGATTAAATCAGATGCGACCCCACTCATACTTGTGGTGGTTAGAAAGGTTTGAACCCGATCCTGAATGGCAGTCAGCAAGTGGGTCTGCCGACTTTCATCAAGTTCAGACAAAACATCATCAAGTAGTAAAACCGGGTACTCGCCGGTTTCTTCTTTCATTAAATCGATCTCGGCCAACTTCGTGGATAATGCCGCCGTTCGCTGTTGACCCTGTGAACCAAATATAGAGACATCCTTACCGTTAACCATGAAGTGTAAATCGTCACGATGCGGCCCAAAGATCGTCGTTCCTTGCCTCACTTCTTTATCTCGATTGGCCTTAAATTTAGCCAGCAGACTCTGATAGATTCGTTCCACCGACGTTAAATCGGTCTTTTTTAGCGCGGTGACGTATTTAAATCGCAACGTTTCCTTTTGCTGTGAAATTTCGTAATGGATGGCCGAAGACCATTTCTGTAATTTGGCAATCAGTTGGATGCGTTGAAAAATAATCTTGGCCGCATACGCTGAAAGCTGGTCTGACAATACATCCAGGTAGACCAGATCACTCTGTTTGTGAAGTAATAGTTCACGTAAATAGGCGTTTCGTTGTTTCAAAATTCGACGGTACTGGGTCATGTTGTATAAATAGCGATTACTCATCTGGCCAAACTCCATGTCCATAAAGTGCCTTCTAATCTGAGGCGAACCCTTTACAATCGACAAATCTTCGGGAGCAAACAAAATCACGTTCAGCTGCCCGACGTAAGACGATAGCTTGGGCTGTTCAATGTGATTGACCTTAGCTCGCTTGCCATTTTTACCAAAATCAAGCTCTAGTTCAGTGGTAGTATGGTTCTTTTTAACTCGACCCCACAATTGCGCATGGTGTTCTTCCCAATTAATCAAATCACGATTGGTAGTGGTCCGATGACTTTTGGTAAGGGCGAGCGCGTAAATTGCTTCAAGTAGATTGGTTTTGCCCTGGGCGTTTTGTCCAAGTAACACGTTCACTCCATCTGAGAAATGAACGTCAGCATCTTTATAATTACGAAAATTGCGTAATTTCAATTCTTCTAGCTGCATGCTTAACCCTACTTTGTCTTAATAAAAAACATCCCTACGTCTGGAATTGAGACCGTATCACCCTGGTAGAGTTTCTTGCCACGTCGATTCTCAGGCTCATCGTTTAGATACACCATATTTTCCTTTAGGTACCACTTCGCTTTGCCACCTGATTCAACAATGTTCTCTTCTTTTAAGAGTTGCCCTAAAGTTATGTACGGAGTCGTTATGAAAATGTCTTTTTTCATGAATTCACCCACTTTCAATCTATTTCTATTATACGCTAAAATTTGGTAAAAGTACATAAATCGGGCGATTTTATGCGTTTTATGCGCGTGTACGCATTTCTAGACAAAAATGCCTCAAATGATCTAAAAAGCTCATATTCGTAAATAAATGGAAATATGAGCTTTTTTAATATTTTGAGGTCTTTGGTAAATATAATTTGGTTTCATTTTAAAGACATAAAAAAAACGACCTCAAAATGAAGGTCGTTAATAATCATTCTTAATTAAAAGGTTCGAACTGGGGTAATCAATTGGATGAAATCTTCTTTATTTTCGGTTGGAACCAGCGTGAACGGACGAAGAGCTGAGGTAAACGCAATCTCAATGTCAGTTTGCCCAAAAACTCTGAGAGCTTCCTTCATGTAATCGGGGTTAAACGAAATTTCAAGGTCATCGCCCTCTGAAGTCTTTGGCTTTAAATCCTCTTCAACGGTTCCAACGTCAGGAGAATTCCCCGAAATGGTAACGACCTGGTCGGTTGGTTTAATCGTCAACTTAATGACGTTATTTCGCGATTCATGTGACAACAGCGAAGCCCGCTCGATTGCGGCGAGCAAGTCACCGGCCGCAAACTCCATCTTAGTACTTGAAGTCTTTGGAATCAGACGCGAAGTATCCGGATAATTGCCCTCAAGTAAACGTGAGTAGAACCGGGTGTCGCCGAGGGTAAAGAGGACCTGATTCTCTGACAGGTTCATCTGGATGTTTTGATCGATTCCGTCAAGCATGTGTGAGAGTTCTTTTAAACTGTCACCTGGGATGACCACGTCAAACTTACCGTCGTCATCAGCTGGAAGACTAACTCTTCGTTGGCTTAAACGGTGACTGTCGGTTGCAACCGCAAGCAACTTATTGTTAGCAAGCGTGAAGTGCACCCCAGTCAAGATTGGCCGACTTTCCTGTTTTGAAACCGCAATGACCGTCTGGCCGATAACCTGTCTGAAAATATCAGCCGCTAAATCAACCGTATTCTCGGAATCAATTTCAGGTAGATGTGGGTAACCGTTCGCATCAAGACCGTTGATTGTAAATTCTGAGTTGCCTGACTTAATCGTGGTCTGAAAGTTGTCACCAACTTCTAATGACATGGTTTTATCGGGTAACTTTTTAACGATCTCACTAAAAAAACGAGCTGGTAAGACGATGCTACCAGTTGAGTTAATCGTGAGTTCATTATCTGGATTAGAAGCTTGAATGCTCGTTTGAATTGAAACGTCAGCGTTACTACCAGTTAGTAGAATGTCACTTTCTGATACGTCTAATTTTAAACCCGTCAAAATTGGAATGGTCGTTTTTGATGAGATTGCTCTTGATACGGTATTTAGTGCTTTGATGAAAGCATTACGGTTAATTACGAATTTCATTGCCAAATTTCCCCCTCAAAATGTGGTGCATGTTTATTTACTTAATTAAAAAGATAAAAAACAGTAGAAGCAGTAGGCACTGTTAATACTGTGGATAACTCAATGATTAGTTACGGAATAAAAGTTATCAACTGTGGATAACTTTGTGGGTAAATCAACGGTTAAATTCCCGTTTATCCACACCCGTCATTATAACATTTTTAAACCGAGCAACGCTTAGTGCTGGAGTTCCGTCTTGATGTCTGAGATTTGCTTACTCAGATCAGAGTCATTTGCGGCCATTTTACTAATCTTGTCGTAGGCGTGAATGACGGTAGTGTGATCCTTACCACCGAATTCGTCGCCAATCTTTGGAAGCGAATTGTCGGTCATTTCACGTGACAGGTACATGGCAACCTGTCTAGGAACCACGATGGCCTTGACCCGTTTGGTGCCCTTAATTTCCTTTACACTAATGTGATAGTAAGAGGCGACTTTCGAGATAATGTCTGATACGGTCAGAGCCGAGCGCGCCTTGGCCAACTTCAGCGGCCTTAGGGCGTTTGCCACTAGTTCAGTGTCAATGGGAGCGTTATTGAGTTTGGAAAAAGCCTGCACCCTTGATAACGCCCCCTCCAGTTCTCTGACGTTAGACTCAATTTGACTCGCGATGTAGCCTAATGCGTCCGCTGGAATGTTCATGTTGTCAGCTTTGGCCTTGGCCCTAAGGATAGCGGTTCGTGTCTCTAAATCGGGAGCAGTAATGTCAACGGATAGTCCCCACGCAAATCGTGATACCAACCGGTCTTTTAGTTTTGGCACTTCGTTTGGCAAACGGTCAGACGTTAGCACAATCTGCTTGTGATTGGAATATAACGCTTGAAAGGTGTTAAAAAACTCATCCTGAGTTCCTTCTTTATTACCAAAAAACTGGATGTCATCAACTAAGAGGACGTCGACGTTTCGGTAAACGTTTCTGAAATCATCCATCTTATTGTTTTGGATGGCACCGATAAAGTCGTTGGCGAATTTCTCACTTGTAACGTACATCACCCGCTGACTCGGGTCGTGTTTGATAATGTTGTTGCCAATCGCGTGCATCAAGTGGGTCTTACCTAAACCAACTCCACCATATAAGAAGAGTGGATTGTACAATTTTCCGGGTGATTCACTGACCGCTAACGCTGCGGCCTGAGCCATCTTGTTACCCTGTCCAATCACGAAGGTTTCAAAGGTGTAATTGGGCTCTAAGTGCGTGTCGGTGTAACTATATGATTTTTCGTTCTCATCTTCCGGTGTAGGAGCTGGGGTTTGCTTCTTTTTTAATTCTTCTTCTAGAACAAATTTTGGTGAAATGTTCTTGTAAGTAATGGCATAAGCGTACTCAACCAGCTGACTTTTAAGCATTTTCTCCCAGTAGTCACGGTGAAGCGAGGATGGTAATTCGAGTGTTAGGGTATCGCCCTCATATGAGATTGGGTTCACGGTGGCGATCCATGTATCATATGTCGTTCCCTCAAATTTCGGATCCGCTTTAAATTTACTTTTAATTTTGTTCCATAATTCGTTTTGATCCATTGAGAGTGACTCCTTGTGTTTAAATTATGAATGTATAATATCATTTTTAAAAAAAGTTTTCCACAGAAAAAACAGGGTGTGGACAAATGTTTCACACCTTGTTTACTGTTTATCCACAGCATTGTTAATAAATATCAAAATCACGCGAATATTTTAGGTAATTAACACGAAAATGTGGACAACTAATTATTAATGTGACGGGGATGTCAGCGTGATTATTGATTTTATCCACAGATTGTGGTTAACGTTGTTAACATGCTGTGTTTTTGTTTAAAAACGTGTTGAATTCGTGTTAATTACGGGATGAGTTATCCACAATAATCCACAAGTAAATTTTATGAAACTTTTTTGAATCGAACGGAGTGTTACCTATGAATTTAAAATCCCTATTTGAAGATTGGTCGATTTGTGATACTATAAGTTAGAAAAGCTATTGAATAAACAATTTAATATAGGCGATTAATTAGTAAGGAGGGTTAGTAATGAAAAGAACTTACCAACCAAAGAAACGTCGTAGAAACCGCGTTCATGGATTTAGAAAACGTATGAGCACTGGCAAAGGTCGCAAAGTGTTAGCACATCGACGTCAAAAAGGTAGAAAAGTATTATCGGCATAGGCCACTGACCATTCAGTGGTCTTTTTCATTATTTTTTGAAAATACTTGGAGATTATTCATGAGAAAATCGTACCGTGTCAAAAAAGAAGCTGACTTTCAAAGGGTTTTCGAAAAACATGATTCGGTTGCTAATCGACAATTTGTCGTGTATCAACTGGAAAAGCCGGGACAAAAACACTTCCGCATCGGGATTTCCGTTGGAAAGAAGATTGGAAATGCCGTGCATCGCAACTGGGTTAAACGTAGAATTCGCCAGTCGATCACCGAATTAAAGCCAGACCTAAAAACGGACGTTGATTTTTTAATCATTGCGAGACCGAGAGCGGATGCGATGTCACAAAAAGACGTTAAGGCAAGTCTAATTCATGTTTTAAAGTTAGCTCATTTACTAGATTCTGATTATAGCGAGGAATAAAATTGAAAAAACTTAAACGAATCGCTACTACACTTGCGATTGCCAGTATTGGTCTGGTGCTCACGGCATGTAGTAACGCCCCAATTACTAGTCATAGTAAAGGAATTTGGGATGGCTTAGTTGTCTTGAATTTCTCAAGAGTGATTATTTGGTTATCAAAGTTCTTTGGCGATAACTATGGAATTGGAATTATCCTCTTCACCATTTTGGTTAGAATTATTCTTCTTCCATTAATGATGTATCAGACCAAGAGTATGAAGAAGACCCAGGAAATTCAGCCCCAATTGAAGGCCCTGCAAAAGAAGTACTCCAGTAAAGATTCAGAGACCATGGAAAAACTGCAGACCGAGCAGCAAAAGCTCTATAAGGAAGCAGGAATTAATCCATGGGCCGGCTGTTTGCCAATGGTAGTCCAGTTGCCAGTGATCTTCGCCTTGTATCAAGCCATCTGGCGAACTCACATTCTTCGAACTGGTCACTTCTTGTGGTTACAGCTGGGAACTCCAGATCCGTACTACATTCTGCCAGTTTTGGCCGCCGTGTTCACGTTCTTTAGTTCGTGGTTGTCAATGAAGGGTCAACCCGAATCAAACGGAATGACCACGATGATGACGATTGGGATGCCAATCATTATCTTCTTCACCGCGTTAAACGTGCCATCAGCTTTGTCACTATACTGGGTGGTAACCAACGCGTTCCAAGTAGTTCAAACGTTATTGATTCAGAACCCTTGGAAGATTAATCGTGAACGTGAAGAAAAAGAACGTGAAAAGCGTCAACACGATCGCGCCGTTAAAAAGGCCATTCGAAAGGCCAAGCAGAGTAAACATCACAAATAGATTACTAAACAAAAAGCAGACGTTGGTCTGCTTTTTTTATTTTTGTGACAAATGTAATATTACATCTCTAAAATCCTATTCCAACAGCTATTTAATTTGTGCTAAGATTAATAGCGTTAGACGTTTACAAAAATAGGAGAACAATAATGACGAAATACACCGGAGCCACCATCGAAGAAGCCGTTAAAAATGGCTTAAAATCACTTGATACTAATCGAAATAATGTTGAAATTAAAGTTATTAAAACCGCAAGTAAGGGATTTTTCGGACTTTTTAAACATCCCGCAGAAGTTGAAATGGAATTGAAATCATCTGCTCCAGACCCAAAACCAGCAGGTGGCAAGTTAAAAATTAAAAGAGAAGCGAGCACAGCGGTTGCTAATCCAGTTCAAACAGAGGATCGTCACGCTAGAAACGTTGAAGCTATTAGTGGACTAATTAAATATTTACAAGCAATTACTGATCAGATGGGGATTGAGGCCGAACTAAGTTATGAGATGCCCAACAATCGGCACGTGATCATTAATTTTGATACGCCCAAAGAGGGGCTTTTGATTGGCAAACACGGTCGGACCATCAATGCCTTACAGGAATTAAGTGGGATTTATTTAAATAATATGGGGATTAGCTACCTTGAAGTTGAGCTGGATACGGCTAATTATCGCAGTCGGAGACTTCAGATCCTTACCAGTCTAGCTGAGCGAACCGCAAGAGAGGTCGCTGCCACCGGCAAGCCGGTCTATCTGGACCCGATGCCATCTTTTGAGCGCAAACAGATTCACGTGACGCTGGAAGATAACCCCTACGTGATGACATATTCGGCAGGACGGGAACCCCATCGTTCAATCGTAGTAGCTCCACGGTAAAATGATTGACAAAATAAAACTTTCGTCCTATTATGTGTAGGATTGTAAATTCGAATAGGTAAAGTAGTGAAAGTACTTTATCCACGCAACGGGCGTGGTTTAAGTACTTTTTTTATGCGATTAAAAATGAGAAAGGAGTTTTCAAATGGCACTGACAACGACTGATTACGATACCATTGCGGCAATTTCGACCCCACCTGGTGAAGGTGGCATTTCGATTGTTCGGGTTAGTGGATCGGATGCAATGAAAGTGGCTGAAAAGATTTATCGGGGCAAGAACCTCGAAAAGGTGGCGTCAAACACGATTAACTATGGTCACATTGTTGATCCAGCAGACCACAACAGTGAAGTTGATGAAGTGATGGTATCGGTCATGAGAGCGCCTAAGACGTATACCAAGGAAGATATCATTGAGATTAACTGTCACGGTGGGATTGTGGCAACCAACAAGATTTTGCAGTTGGTTTTAAGTAACGGTGCCAGAATGGCAGAACCCGGTGAATTCACTAAGCGGGCCTTTTTAAACGGACGTCTGGACCTTTCACAATCGGAAGCCGTCATGGATCTGATTGAGGCGAAGACTGACGAATCGATGAAAGCGGCTTTAAATCAGCTCGATGGGAACCTGTCTCATTTAATTAAGCACCTGCGTCAAGACATCTTAGACGTGCTGGCTCAGGTCGAAGTCAACATTGACTACCCGGAGTACGATGACGTGGAGACGATGACGTCGAAGCTTTTAATGGATAAGTCCAAGGAACTAAAGGCGCAGATTGACCAATTGCTAAAGACGGCTAAACAAGGAAAAGTCTTACGAGACGGTTTAAACACCGCTATCATTGGACGTCCCAACGTGGGTAAGTCGAGTTTATTGAACCGTCTCTTACACGAAGAAAAGGCGATTGTAACCGACGTGCCGGGGACTACGCGGGATGTTTTAGACGAATACGTGAACGTTTCTGGCGTTCCCTTGCACCTAGTTGATACCGCTGGGATTCGTGATACTAACGATAAAGTTGAAAAAATTGGAGTCGATCGTTCTAGAAAAGCCATCAAGCAGGCTGATTTGGTACTACTAGTGTTAAACGCTAGTGAACCGTTGACTGACGAAGATCGGGAACTTTTGGATCTGACGCAGCACAGCAAGCGGATTATCCTATTGAATAAAACGGATTTACCAGAAAAAATTGATGTTGATGAGTTAAAGAACCGCTATCATGCTGATAACGTGATTAAGACCCAAGCCGTAAAGGATAACGGAACCAAATCCTTAGAGGATACGATTTCGAAGATGTTCTTTACTGGTGGCATTAAGAGTTCTCAAAACGACGTCATGGTTACTAATGCCAGGCATATTAGTCTCTTACAACAGGCCAGTGATTCCCTTCAGTCCGTTGAAAATGGGTTAAATAACGGGATGCCCGTTGATTTAGTTCAGATTGACATGACGAACGCTTGGGATTTACTTGGTGAAATTACCGGTGATAGTTACGATGGCGAATTACTGGATCAATTATTTAGTCAGTTCTGTTTGGGTAAATAAGACTTTGACTCAATGGAGGTTTTTAAATGAATAAAATGATACAGCAAGAAGTGAAGCAGACCTACAATGGTGGCGATTACGACGTCATCGTCGTTGGAGCTGGCCACGCTGGCTGTGAAGCCGCACTAGCCGCTGCCCGCATGGGTCAAAAAACACTGCTTGTGACAATTAATCTTGATATGGTGGCGTTTATGCCATGTAATCCGTCGGTTGGTGGCCCCGCTAAGGGAACGGTCGTAAGAGAAATCGACGCCCTTGGTGGTGAGATGGGGAAAAACATCGACAAGACCTACATTCAGATGCGGATGTTAAACACCGGGAAAGGTCCCGCCGTCAGAGCTTTACGGGCGCAAGCTGATAAGCACGCCTACCACCATGAAATGAAAAACACCCTGGAAAAAGAGCCCAATTTGACGCTCCGCCAGGGAATCGTAGAACGTCTGATCGTGAAAGACGGTCAGGTTGAGGGTGTGGTTACCAATACGGGTGCCAAATATCACTCCAAAGCCGTGGTCATCTGTGCTGGTACGGCCGCTCGTGGTAAGATCATTATTGGTGAACTGATGTATTCCTCGGGCCCAAACAACTCAATTCCAGCCATTCATCTTTCAGAAAACCTGGAAGATTTGGGCTTTGAACTAAAACGATTTAAGACGGGAACGCCACCGCGTGTCAACGGTGATACCATTCACTACGATGAAGCGGAGGAGCAACCGGGCGACGAAACGCCCCATCATTTCAGTTACACCACTCCGTATGCCGATTATTTACCGGTTTCAAAGCAAATTTCGTGCTGGTTGACGTACACTAATGAAGAAACCCATCAGATTATCAAGGATAATTTGGATCGCGCACCGATGTTTACTGGGGTCATCGAAGGGGTCGGTCCCCGTTACTGTCCATCAATTGAGGACAAGGTCGTTCGTTTTGCGGACAAAAAGCGCCACCAGGTCTTCTTGGAACCAGAGGGACGCCATAATGAGGAGTGGTACGTTGATGGGATGTCAACCTCTCTTCCAGAAAAAGTTCAACAACAGATGTTACATTCTGTGAAAGGCCTTGAAGACGCGAAGATGATGCGTCCTGGTTATGCGATCGAGTATGACATTATCTCTCCATATCAATTGAAGCCAACGCTTGAAACCAAGAAAGTTAGTGGATTATTTAGCGCGGGTCAAACCAACGGAACCTCGGGATACGAAGAGGCCGCGGGACAAGGCTTGATCGCTGGAATTAATGCCGCTCTTAAAATTCAGGGGAAAGACCCGTTGATTTTGCAGCGAGACCAAGGATACATTGGCGTTCTAATCGATGACCTGGTTACGAAGGGAACTAACGAACCGTACCGTCTCCTGACGAGTCGGGCTGAATATCGACTCCTGCTTAGAAACGACAATGCTGACATGCGGCTGACGCCAATTGGTCACCAGTTGGGTCTGATTTCAGATGAACGTTATGACAAGTTTGTTGAAAAACGTAATGCCGTTGAGGATGAAATCAAGCGTTTGAACACCGTACGGATTAAACCAAGTGAAAAGGTCAACCAGTTCGTTGAAGCTCAGGGTGATAAACCGTTAAAAGACGGGATCATCGCAGCCCAGTTCTTACGTCGGCCGTACGTAAATTACGAAAAGTTACTTGATTTTATTTCGGGACCCGACGAAAAATTGGATCCAGAAGTGGTGGAACAGGTCGAAATCAGAACGAAGTACGCTGGCTACATCAAAAAAGAAGAAGATAAGGTCGCCCGCATGAAGAAGATGGAGTCAAAGAAGATTCCTGATAAGATTGATTACTCCGTAATTGATGGGATCGCAACTGAGGGTCGCCAAAAATTGGAGAAAATCCAACCGGAGACGATCGCACAGGCCGCCCGAATCAGTGGGGTCAATCCTTCTGACATTGCCATTCTCTCCGTTTACATTCAACAGGGAAAAATTGCGAAGAAAAAATAAGATCAAGCTGGACTACGTGAATAGTCCGGCTTTTTGTTATTTCTAAGTTAAGTTTTTAACAATTTTTATGATAAACTATTGCAATCAATATGTAAGCGCTTTATACTATTAACAATAAACGATACAAAAAAATGGCAAAGGGGATCATTTTTATGCGATATGGAAGTATTGAAGCAGGTGGAACAAAGTTCGTTTGTGCGGTTGGTGATGACGATTTCAATATTGTTGATAGTGTTCACATTCCAACTACGACACCAGAAGAAACGTTAGCAAAGGTCGTTGAGTATTTTAAGAAGTTTGATCACATTGATGCATTTGGGATTGCATCATTTGGACCAATCGACGTTCGAAAAGACTCTGACAAATACGGTTGGATTATTAAAACCCCTAAAAAGGGTTGGAGTAACGTCAATTTTGTTGGAACCATGAAACGTGAATTTGGGGTTCCAATTTACTGGACGACCGACGTTAACGGTTCAGCTTACGGTGAATACATCAAACGTAAACAGGCTAATAAAAATATTGAAGCCGTTAGTTACATCACTGATGGAACTGGGATTGGTGCTGGAACCGTCATCAAAGATGAATTCTTAGGGGTTCGTGGAACTCCTGAATTTGGTCACATTCGAGTTAAGAGACACCAAGATGACATGAACTTTCCTGGGATTTGTCCTTATCATGGTGACTGTCTTGAAGGGGTTGCTTCTGGTCCTACTTTTGAAGCTCGAAACAACATTAAGGGTCAAGATACCCCGCCAGATGATCCAGTTTGGAACATCATTGCGTACTACATTGCCCAAGGGGTTATCAGTTTAACGGTTAACTTCCGTCCCGACCAAATTGTGCTTGGTGGAGGTGTATGTACTCCTCAATTTGTTCAAAAGGTTAGAGACCAATTCAATCTGTTATTTGATAACTATTTAGACGTTGGTCCTCTTGATGAATACATTAGTCGTCCAGTCGTACCACACAACGGTTCCGCTACTTTTGGTGATTTCGTATTAGCTAAAAAGGCTTTAGACGAATCAAAGAAATAATTAATTAAATTGTTTGAAAGGGATGCCTGCGGGTGTCTCTTTTTTTGTGTAAATTGGCATTTATGGTATCTTAAAAATAAGGAGGATTAATCATGATGTTTATTAGTAGGTCACAAATTAGTTTTAGAGTAGATGCTGAAACAAAAAACAATTTGATGCTCCAAATGAACGTTTAACTAAAGCAATTAAAAGTAATGATTATAAGAAGTTTGATAATCCTGGTGAAGGGTTGAAGTGGCTAAATGAGTGAAAATTCATATGTTTATAAACTTGCTATTGAAAACAAGTTTAAAAAACATCATTTTAGCTAAATCTATATACAACTATTTCCCGCAATGATATGATATACATAATGAAAGCGGTTGCAAATAGGGAGGCAGTAAAATGAGTAAAAAAGTTGTTGTGATTGGATCTACCAACGTTGATAAGGTTCTAAACGTTGACAAATATGCGTTACCTGGTGAAACCTTGGCGGTGAAGAATCACCAAGAATCTCATGGTGGCGGAAAGGGTGCCAATCAGGCAATTGCTGCGGCAAGATCTGGC
The DNA here is from genome assembly GCF_059901175.1 of Fructilactobacillus sp. X3R5C2. Classification (NCBI taxonomy): domain Bacteria; kingdom Bacillati; phylum Bacillota; class Bacilli; order Lactobacillales; family Lactobacillaceae; genus Fructilactobacillus; species Fructilactobacillus sp. X3R5C2. The sequence continues at coordinate 77,820 of NZ_JBWXVC010000005.1, read as the reverse complement.
GCCGATACCACTTTTATCACTAAGTTAGGTGATGACGAAGACGCTAAGTTCATGATTGAAGGATTTAAAAAGGACGGGATGAACCTTGATTCCGTGATTACTACGAAGGAGCAACAGACTGGACAAGCTTACATTACCGTTGATAGTACTGGTCAAAACTCGATCTATGTCTATGGTGGAGCCAACATGGCCATGACACCGGAGGACGTTGACCAACACGAAGACGCCATTAAGAATGCGGACCGTGCGATTGCGCAACTAGAAATTCCAGTACCAACGATTATCGAAGCATTTAAGATTGCGAAGAAAAATGAGGTTCAGACCATTTTGAACCCAGCACCAGCCAAGAAGTTACCAGAAGAATTACTTCAATTGACTGACATTATTACCCCTAATGAGACTGAAGCAGAGGCCCTCACTGGGATTAAGGTGATTGACGACGATTCCATGATGAAGAACGCGGAGTACTTCTTTAAACTAGGCATTAGAATGGTCATCATTACCGTTGGTGACAAGGGTTCGTTCTACGCAACCCCAGCCAGTCATGCCTTCATTCCAGCCTTCAAGGTCAAAGCTGTTGACACGACTGCTGCTGGTGATACTTTCATTGGAGCCTTGGCATCACGATTAGATTTAAACAGTGCTAACATCAAGGATGCAATGTTGTACGCCAACCACGCCTCATCACTGACGGTTCAAGTGGCTGGAGCGCAGAACTCCATTCCTTATGAAAAAGACGTCTTGGATGTCATCAGCAAAACTTCCAAGACCAAAGAAGTGATCGAAAAAGAGAAGAAACAAGCTGCTGAATACGCCGCTGCTCAAGTTCCAAATCACATTGTGCTAGGACTTGGATCTGGTAGTACGGCTGCCTACTTCGTCAAATCCATTAACGAACGAATCAAAAAAGAAGGCTTAGACGTTCAATGTGTCGCCACTTCGGTTGGTACCGAAAAGTTAGCCGAAAGTCTTGGCATGCCGATGCTTGACGTTAATACCATTGATCGGGTGGACTTGACGGTTGATGGCGCCGACGCCGTTGACGACAAGCTCAACGGAATCAAGGGTGGTGGAGCTGCCTTACTCTTTGAGAAATTGGTCGCAACCATGTCAGACAAGAACGTTTGGATCGTTGATTCGACCAAGTACCACAAGACCTTGGCTGGCCAAAAGTTGCCGGTTGAAGTCATTCCGTTCGGTGGGATGGGTGTCTTCCGATACTTAAACGAAGCTGGATACAAGCCAGAGTTCCGCTTCAGAGATGACGGTGATATTCTTCAAACTGACTCAGGAAACTACCTAATCGACATTACAATTCCAGAAGATGCTGACTTACAAAAGTTAGCTCACAACTTGAAGAACTACACCGGAGTTGTTGAACACGGTCTGTTCTTAAATATTTGTGATCAGTTAATTATCGGTGGCGATAAGGTGAAAGTAATTGATCGTCCGAAAAAAGAAGAAGCTAAGAAATAGTTGATAAGTAAATTTCCGGATTGGCGATAAAGCTGGTTCGGTTTTTTATTTTGATTTTAAAGGTATAATGATTAGAAAATGGGTTGAGGTGATGTTTAATGACAATTAACGTTATTTTAAGTAGTTCAAGAAAGGTTAGTCTGGGACGTCGGATCTTTAAGTACTTACGTAATCGACAGGGTGATTTTGAGCGGATTAATGATGCTGATTTCAATTTTATTAGTTTGGCGGACTACGATTTGCCGTTTTTCTACGAAGATGTTGCGCCAATGGACAATCAAAATCGAAGTTTAAAACCTAATGAACAAAAATGGGTGGATGACATGCGAAACGCGGATGGTTATCTCTTTTTGGTTCCTGAATATAATCATTCGTTTCCAGCTGTACTAAAGAATGCGCTCGACTTTTTGGCGTTTGAAGCCAAGGGCAAACCGGCCAAGATTATTACCTATTCTAATAATTCACGAGGTGGCCAATCTTCCTATCCAGCTTTGTTACCAACGCTTGGACAACTGGGCCTATTTACCCTGCCAAAGCCAACTTTAATTCGAAAGGTCGATAAAAATTTTGCTGACGATGGGAGCTTTTTAAAAGACGCTCCCGGTAAAACTGTGGACATAAAGAAATTAAATCGGGCTTTTTCCGAAATCGCGTTTTACAGTCAGTTATTTAAGGACCATCCCTTTAAATATGATGCCAGTATTTATGATAAATAAACAAAGTTAAGATAGTTTCACATGAAACAATTTGCCAAAGCTCCTGTCACTACTGGCTTGAAGTGACGTGGTACACTTATTAACATAAAAATAAATTGAAATGAGGAAATTCAAATATGAAAGCAGTTGCAGTATTTTGTGGTGCGGCTCCTGGCAATGATCCAGCATACCAAGAAGCCACCAAAAAATTGGCAAAATGGTTGGTTAACCATGACTTAGCGTTAGTTTATGGTGGTGGCGGTGTTGGTCTCATGGGATTGCTTGCCAAGACAGTTTTAGAACTTGGTGGAGTAGTTCACGGCATCATGCCAAAAGAGTTAGTTGAGCGTGGGGCCAGCATGGACGGGCTGACTAGTTTGGACGTAGTGCCTAATATGGATATTCGCAAACAAAAAATGTTGACTCAATCGGATGGTTGTATCGCACTTCCAGGTGGTCCTGGGACTCTAGAAGAGATTTCTGAAGCTTTTTCATGGGCTCGAATTGGCGACAATGATGATCCATGTGTGTTGTATAACGTTCAGGGATACTACGATCCGCTTAAACAAATGTTTGATGAAATGACCGAAAAGGAATTTTTGACGGTGGAAGATCGCAAAAAGTTACTTTTTTCGGATTCGTTGTCTGAAATCTATGAATTTATGACCACATACACAGCACCAAAGATTAGAACCTACACAAAATAAGATACGAAAAACATCCTCACTTTTTTGGAAGGGGGATGTTTTTTGAGTTTTATTCAATTATTAATAATAAATAATGTGTATATCATGTTTTCATTGTTTACATAATGCCTTACTATTGATTTAAGGGGATGGACATTATGATAAGAAGAAAAGCTGAAAGTAATATACGCGATGATAAAGATACTTTAGCAAATATTCAAGCTAGAAATGATGCTCTTAACGGCAAAACTAATAAAATTGGAAATATTGATGATTTTGATAAGTGGGCAGACAACTTATGATGAAGAGGTGAGTCGCTTGAATACAGAATAAAGTAGGTTACTGGGATTGTACCACTAGCAATAGTGGTTCTTATTATCTCGTGTGCGACCATTAATTGTGCTAAGGCATACGCGATAATAAAAAAGCTAACCGCAAAGATTAACTTTTTACCCAAATAACACATAAATCTGCGCGGGAAGAGATGGTAACGACATCTCTTCCTTTTTTATTACTCTTCAATTCTATTTCTAATTTATAAATCTGTCAATTATTTTATTATTTGGCATGAAATAATCATCAAAATAGTTTCACGTGAAACAGAAAATAATTTTATCTACCAAAATTTTCTTAAGGACAACTCGTACTTATTGGTGTTGTCTTTTTTGTTTGCTCTAATTACACTGATTACTAATATTCGTTAATTAATTAATATATTGGAAAACAAAGAATATATTGAGTGCATATTTAAATAAAATACGAACAATTAAAAGATATTTATTGAAAATTGTATGTATCATGATATGATTAATTTGTCTGGTACAACAATTTTTTGGGAGGGACTCGTAATGAAACTCAAGCAAGCTTTGAAATGGATCACAGCAGGTGCTGCCATTACATTTTTGTCGGTTGGATTAGTTGCATGTGGGAAACAATCTAGTAACTACAAACCAAAGAAATTGACGGTTGGTTTTACGCCGTCAGTGAACGCTGGGCAGGCCAATGCCGAAGCCAAGCCGCTCGCCAAACAGTTAGAAAAACAGCTCCATATCCCGGTCACGGTCAAGGTTTCAACTGACGGGAATTCACTTATTCAGGCCATGGGTTCAAAGACGTTGGATGTTTCTGAAATGAATCCTGGGGACTTTGTCTTAGCGCAAAAGAATTACAAGGTGGTTCCCCTCGTTCAAGCGACGCGCCAAGCACGCGATCCGAAGACTTTGCAACTTACTAACAAGTCATCAGATCACTTTTATTCCACAATTGTTGTCAGAAAAGATAGTGGTATCAACAACATTAACGATTTAAAGGGCAAAAAGATTGCCACTGGTACTACGAATTCAACGGCGGGTTATATTTACCCGGTCGTTGAACTTATGAAACACGGAATTAATATCAACAAGGATGGCATCAAGACCGACGTTATTAATGGTTATGATCAAGCTGTACTGTCCGTTTTAAACAAGAACAACGATGCTGCCTTTACTTTCCAAGGAGCTCAAACCTTAGTCCAAAAGGACAATCCGAACGTTATGAAGGATACCAAGGTTATTTACACGACTAAGGCTATTCCAAATGACGTGGTTGCTTGTCGAAGTGACATGTCGAAGTCGTGGCAGAAGAAGATTGCCAAAGCCTACGAGAACATGGCGAAGACTAAAGAAGGTCATGACGTTATCTTTAAGATTTATCAAGAAGAGGGCTACGTTCCGTACAAGAAGTCAGAATTTAAGCAACTTCATTCATACATGGACAAAGCCAACAAGATTAGTAAAACCAAAGAATAGGCGAGAGGGATTAAATTGAGCGATTCGGATATTTTACAAGTTAATCATGTTACCAAAACTTATCCTAGTGGTATTAAAGGATTAGATGATATTAGTTTTAACGTCAAACGCGGTGAATTCATCGCTGTCGTTGGACTTTCAGGTGCGGGGAAAAGCACCCTGTTTCGTTCCCTTAATCGGATGCAAGATATCAGCGACGGCAAAATTATCATCAACGGGACTGATATTTCTAAATTGAAGGGGAAAGCGCTCCGTCACTTTCGCCGAAAAATTGGAATGATTTTTCAAAGTTTCAACTTAGTGAACCGGCTTACGGTTCAAAAAAACGTTTTAAGTGGAAGAGTTGGTTACTATCCAGTATGGAAAACACTTCTCGGTTTGTATAGTAGAGAAGACAAGGAAAAGGCGGTTCGATCACTGGACCATGTTAACATGCTCAAAAAATTATACGATCGAGCGGACTCCCTTTCTGGAGGACAGATGCAGCGGGTCGCCATCGCACGAACAATGATGCAAGAACCTGATTTGGTTCTGGCTGATGAACCCGTTGCTTCCCTCGATCCCAAGACTAGTCACGGAGTTATGCAGGATTTGAAGAATTTAAACGTCAAGGATCACGATACTGTTCTGGTGAACCTCCATTCAGTTGAACTAGCACTTGAATTTGCGGACCGAATTATTGGAATTCGGGATGGAAAATTAGTGTTTGACAAGCCAGCGGCTGATTCTACTCCAGAAGATTTGAAGGCGATTTACGAAGGAGGCAATAGCTAATGCACACTAGCGACATGCCGAAGATGTCCTTTGTCAAAAAGTATCACGTTAAGGGCATCATTGTAATTGCCATTTTGATCGTTTTGTTTATTTACTCCATGAAAATTTGTGGGGTTGATCCCAGCTTGTTTATCTCGAACATCGCCCAGTTTGGGGTTCTGATTGGTCAAATGAGTAACCCGGATTGGTCGTACTTTAGTTTTATCTGGGACCCACTGGTTCAGACCGTTCAGATGGCAATCCTTGGAACTACGATTGGAACCGTCTTTGCGATTCCAGCTGCATTTCTGGCCGCGCGGAATCTTGATCACAGTAAGGTTATTCACGGCACGTCTCGGTTCGTACTGGACATCGTCAGAACGTTACCGTCACTTCTGTTGGCAGCTATCTTAGTTGCCATCTTTGGGATTGGTCCAACGACTGGAACCATCACGCTAGCCATCTTCTCATTTGGGATGATTTCCAAACTGTTCTATGAAGTACTAGAGACGGTCGACATGGGGCCAGCTGAAGCCATGAAAGCTTCCGGTGCCCGCATCCTTCAGATTATTCGTTTGGCCATTATTCCCCAGATTGCAGGTCAATTTTGTAGTTTCTTCCTGTACACGTTGGAAGTGAACGTTCGTTCTTCAACCGTCTTAGGATACGTTGGTGCTGGAGGACTTGGGTTGTATCTTCAACAAACCATCGATGAATTTAACTACTCCGAGACGGCGGTTGTGATTCTGGCAACCTTCGTAACGGTTCTGGTGATTGACATCCTTAGTAATTACTTGAGGAGGAAACTACAGTGACCATTCCAAAAATTAACGAAAAACAAAAACGATGGGACCGCTACAGCTGGACCATTTGGGCAATTGTCATTATTTTGATCTATGGCTGGTGTTTTTCAGACATGAAATTTAGTCAGATTCAGGAATCAGCTGGCACGGTTTCTAAGTCCATCTTCATGGGACTAATTCACCCTGATTGGTCCTATATTTACAACGGCAGTGGTGAAGATTTAGTGTCCCAATTAATTATGACGCTTGCCATTGCCTTTTTGGGAACCATCATTGCCGCTGTCATCAGTGTTCCGTTTGCGTTCTTCGCTGCTCATAGTAAGAGTAGTAAGTATAACGTAACGTCTAAGGTGGGAACCTTCCTTTTGACGGTCATTCGAGCTTTTCCTGAAATTGTTTTAGCGATTATGTTCATTAAAGCGGTGGGACCTGGTAGTTTTGCCGGAGTCATGGCCCTTGGGATTCACTCCATCGGAATGCTAGGGAAACTCTTCTCAGAATCCATTGAGGAAATGAATCATAGTTCGGAGTATTCCATCGTGGCGGCTGGCGGCAGCAAACCACAGGTCTTCGCACTATCGACGTGGCCGACCATCCTGCCAGCTTTGATTTCATACACTTTGTACAGCTTTGAAATTTCAGTTCGAGCTGCCTCAATCCTTGGTTTGGTTGGTGCTGGCGGAATCGGGGCGCCAATGATTATGGCATTGAACACTCGGAATTGGCCGAGAGTAGGAATCATCCTATTGGGGATCGTCATCATGGTCATGGTGATTGATGGCTGTTCCGGATACATTAGAAGGAAATTAATTTAATGAATAGTCAAAAATACCAACTAATTCCAAATGGGAGTTAGTTGGTATTTTTTTCGTTTATAGTATAATTTACCTAAGTAACGAATTTAATTGAGAGAAGAGTGTCTACATGCGATTTCTTAAGTCATTAGGTAAGTTTATCTTGGCACCATTGCTTTCGGCTTTGATTGTTTTCGGTAGTTTTCCAGAATTGTTTGCGGTTATAAACATTAAGACTAGCCTCACCCTTAGTCCCGCCATGTTTTTGATTATTTTAATCTACGGAATGGTGGTGTTTGCCGTGGTTTACGCTTTGTTTTATAACGTCTTGTTTAAAAAAGGTAAGCCAAGTTCGACTAAATACAGTAAGTATGCCTCAGTCGGTACGCTTATCATCAACCTGATTTATGTGGTTTCCGCGTTGCTGCTTGGTTTGATCATGATCGGAATGAAAATGCCGCAATTTATTGATCCAATTGTAAGTAGTATCACGATTATTGGCCTACCGATTTTACTAATCCTCAACTTGATTGTTTTCTTGTGTTATCCAACCAAGAAAACGTACGTAATTAATGGAATTTTCTTTGCGTTTGCCACTATTGTTTATGTAATGTTGTGGTGGAACTAAACATCAATATTGAATAACGAAATATTTTGATTGAGCTAATCAGTGATGATTGGCTTTTTATTTTTAATGGCATATTTTGATTATTTTATTAATTTAGTACAATAGACGTATAAGTGTTATCTACAAAAAATATCATTTAATAAAAAGAGGTCATTTGATTTTGAAAAGTAAAAAACATCAATTACTGACGCTGAGCGTGATATTTTCGCTGGTGTTTTTAATCATGCCGCTGATCTTCAATCCTAGTACGGTCGATGCTAGTAACAAAGAGCCGCCCATTTCACAGAATGAAATTAACATAAAGGCCAAAAGTGCCATTGCCGTTGATGCCACCAGCGGCCAGATCATTTATAGCAAAAACGCTAACCAAGAGTTGCCGATCGCATCCGTTAGTAAACTTATTACTACATATATTGTGTTAAACCAAATAAAAGCAAAAAAGATCTCGTGGGACAGTAAGGTTAAAATTAGCGCTGGAGTTGCTAATTTGAGTCAGAAGGATGATTTTACTAACGTTCCGTTGAAAGCTGGTCAATCATACACGGTTAAACAACTGTACGACGCGAGTCTGGTTTGTTCTGCTAACGGTGCTGCCATGGCACTTGGCGAATATTTGGCAGGTCCTAACCACGACTTCGGTAAAATGATGAATCAAGAAGTCAAAAAATTGGGAATTAAGAACGGGCAATTCTATAACGCATGTGGATTGGCTAATCACGATTTAGGCGCGCTAAAGAATCCTAAATTAAGTGATGACGCTGAGAATACGATGTCAGCTAAGGAATTAGCTCAATTGTCACAGAAATTAATTACTCAATACCCGCAAATCTTAAAGACTACCTCAATGACCACGTTGGAATGGGATGGAAAGACGCACAAGAACACTAACTTACTTCTGGGCCAAACTAATCCATTTAAGATTGACGGATTAAAGACAGGGACCAGTAATACCGCGGGTGAGAATTTTGTGGGAACCGGTACCAGTAACAACGATCGGGTCATCACCGTGGTTTTAGGGGCACCAAAGGAGCAGCGCTTTGCCCAAACCCAATTAATGCTCAATCAAATCAGTCAAAGTTTGGAACCAATTACGATTGGTGACAACGTGATTAAAAATAAAACTGTCAACGTTGTTAACGGACAAAATCCTAAAACTAAAATTGGCTTGACAGCACCTCAAACGTACTGGTTACCGCAAGGTGAAAAATTAAAGACAGACTTTGTCTCTACCAACCACTCTAAGGTTTTCAAAACGCCACTTGCTCCAATTACGAAGGGCGAGAGGGTTGGAACGTTTAACATCCAGGCGTCTCAAAATGAATTAGACTTATTACCAAACAGTTCCATGAGTGTCCCCGTCGTTTACAAATCGACCAATCCAGTAAATGTGATGAAGATGGTCATGGGCGCGATTGAATTACTGGTTATCCTTCTGTTGTTAGTCTACTTAATTCTGCAAATCAGGAAGTTTAATCGACATCGTCGCTAGTAATTAAAATTATGAAGTTTTCATTAATCGACTGCAAAAAGTGTTGTCGGACGTGCTAATATGCATTATACTAGTAAATGTAATTGAGTTTTGCTTGCGAGCGGCTAGCTCAACTTGTTAGAGCAACGAATTCTTTATTCGTGAGATTGAGGTTCAAGTCCTTGGCTGCTCATATAAATATAAAAAAATGATTGCCTGGTGGGGCAATCATTTTTTTATGGATTTTATTTAAATTGACATCTAATTATTTATTCCATATAATAAAAACGAGAAGAAATCTCTAACTTTTTTCTCATCGCAAGTTGGATGCGATTATCATAGGTGAGTTAGTCCACTATGATTGGCTTTTTTATTATTACGTCTGCTGTGGCGATTTTAATTGCTGACAGTATTAAAAACACACCGTAACTGCTAGAAGACTAGTGGTTATGGTGTGTTTTGGTTTTAACTGTATTTTTCAACGTTCTTTTTGATAAAGTTGGCGGAAGCTTGGAGTTTGTCTTTCTCTTCATCGGTTAAATCAAGTGGGACATCTTCAATGATGCCGTCTCTTCCAACTACAACTGGATAGGAGAAGTATACGCCATAGTCGGAACGGTAGTTTGAGACTGGCAAAACGGTGCGGGCATCAGAGAGAACGGTGTTGGCGAGCCGTACTGCAGCACTGGCCACCCCATAACTGGTGTAGCCTTTACCTTGCATTACTCTAAAACCGCCGTGGCGTGCTTCCTGATCTAAAGTGTCGAGATCAAGATGACGACTTTGGGCTAATTTTTCAATTGGTTGATCAAGAGCCCGAACGGTCGACCATGCGGTAAACTGGGAGTTACCGTGCTCACCAAGATTGTAACCAGTGACCGAGCGTGAATCAATCCCTAGTTTTTCGCCAACGGCACGTTTCATTCTGGCGGAATCTAGGAGTGTTCCCGTTCCAATGACGTGCTTTTTCGGTAAACCAGTAATTTGTTGGTACAACTGGGTAATCACGTCAACTGGATTGGTAATGGCAATCAAAACGCCATTAAAACCGGAATCACGAATCTTAGGTGCGACCTCTTTGACCTGTTCGATGTTGTAGGATAATTCGGCAAAACGATTGTCACTGTCGTTATTTGACAGTTTAATCTTACCAAGGGCTGAGATAACAACGTCAGCGTCCCTTAAAGCGTTGTAATCATTCACAATGATATTGGTGTGAAAGGGTAAATTAGGCATGCCCTCCCGAAAATCAATTGCGTCAGCGTTGACCTTGGCGTCGTTTTTATCAATCATTACTAAGTCATCGGCGAACCCACTTACAACGATGTAATTTGCCACCGTTGATCCCACGTGACCGTCACCAATGACTCCAATTTTTCTAGTCATAATATGCCTCCCATTAATTATTTGGTTTCAGTTTAACAGATTGAGGTTGATTGGGAGTAAAAAAAGTTGGATTGACATTTATACGTTTATCACATACAATAATAGTGTAATAAAAAAGGAAGAGATGTGTGAGATCTCTTCCAAGCGCGTATTTCAGGTGCGTTAATTTGGGTAAGCTAATCAGTGATGATTAGCTTTTTTTATTATCGCATATGCTTTGGCAAGGTAGAAAATGGCTTTTGAAATTGTCATTACTATCTGTGACGTGGCATATGCTAATAATATCCAAATAACGCACACCTCTCGATCTGTTCATCATACTCCTCCTTATTCAGGATGTTTTGGGAAGCAATGTAACACATCTGTACGCTGAGGCATTTGAGCCTGTATATCAATTCTACAGGATAAAACAATTCAAAACACTTAACTCCTTAAGTAATATTGTGTGGTTTAATCGTTGATATAATGAAGGAAAAACTTTTTAAATTTTTTGGCTTCTTTAATTTGATTAAAAAATATCATTCGGCAAAATAAAGAAGCTAGCATATTCGTATCTAAATATGCTAGTTCTTTACTTCCTAAATTTTATCAAACGCCTTTTTCAAATCGTCTAGTAAATCTTCTTTATCCTCAATCCCAACTGACAAGCGAATTAGACCGTCAGAAATCCCGTCCTTTAAACGTTCTGCTCTTGGAACGGAATCGTGGGTCATGACCGCAGGAACCTCAATCAAGCTTTCAACACCACCAAGACTTTCGGCCAAGGTGATAATTTGAAGATTTTCGACAAACGTCTTCGCTGAAAGTCCTGGTTGGAGTTCAAACGAAATCATGGGACCAAAGTTACGCATCTGTTTCTTTGCCACTTCGTAGTTCGGATTGTCAGGATCACCGGGATAGTAAACCTTCGCCACTTTTGGTTCATTTTTGAGAAAATCAAGAATGGCGTTCGTGTTGTCTTGGTGAACCCGCATGCGAGCACCAAGCGTCTTAATGCCACGTTGAACCAACCAACTGTCATCTGGTCCAAGCGTACTACCGATGGAATTCTGCAGGAAGGCCAACTGTTCGGCAATCTGGTCATCGTTAGTAACGGCAACGCCCGCCACGACGTCACTGTGTCCGCCGAGATACTTGGTGGCGGAGTGCACCACCACGTCTGCACCCAAATCCAACGGGCTCTGATTATAAGGGGTCGCAAAGGTGTTATCAACGATGGTTTTGGCACCGTGTTTTTTCGCCATTTCGGATAATTTATGAATGTCGGCTACCGTCAGCAGTGGGTTCGTAGGAGTCTCAAAGTAAATGGCCTTGGTGTTGGGCTGAAAAGCAGCCTTGACGGCGTCTACATCTTGCATGTCAACGGCCGTAAACTCTAGTCCAAAACGTTTCATTACTTGATTAATTAGACGAATCGTCCCACCATACAGGTCTTGGCCGACAATGATGTGATCACCCTTGGAGTACATCGAGAGGATGGTGTTGATGGCAGCAGTCCCCGAACTAAAGGCAAAACCAGCGGTTCCGTTTTCGAGTTCTGCCATCTGGGTTTCAAGGGCGTACCGGGTCGGATTGCCCGTCCGTGAGTATTCCCAGCGTGGATTCCCGCCAAGCTTAGTTTGTTTGAAAGTTGAGGCGCGATAGACCGGGACGGAAACGGCTCCCGTTTCCTTGTCACCAGTGATCCCTCCGTGAATTAATTTTGTATCAATGTGCAAATTAAAAACCTCCTTGAATGTGACTATTAGGATTGATTATAGACTAGTGGTGAAAGTTAGAAAAGAAATGGCATTATAGAATTTAATTTTGTAAAATCGGTTTTATCGTTTCGTGACATGTGTTAGACTTTCCCTATTCAATTAACGTTAGGGGTAGTTTATCATCATAAAAAAATTAGAAAACAAGAAAATCGTATACTGTCTTTTAGCGATTATTGTTGTTATTGGATTAGTGATTCTGTTTAAAGATTATTTTCCACAGATTCGGATGTTTTTTGATCCGAGTCAGAGGGGCGTGGCCGTTAAAGAAATTCATGAACATGGGTTTATCGATGCGGCTCTATTTTTAATTGTTTTAACGTTTGCGACGTTGTTACCGTTTGTTCCTTATCAAGTAATCTGTGTGTTAGCCGGCATTTGTTTTGGAAACGTTCTGGGCTTTTTTATTAATTTAATTGGATTAACCCTTGGTGGACTATGCAGTGTTAAGTTGATTAAGTCCGTTCGTAATATCGCAAGTAATTATCGAGATAAAGAATTGAGTTTTAGTAACGTTAAGCATCCCTTTATCATTCTATGTATTGGTTATGCCATCCCATTCTTCCCCGTTTATTTAATTAGTTACGCGGCTTCACGGTTCAAAATATCACGCAAACTACTGGTTCTAGCGGTCGTGATTGGGTCAATTCCACAGTCAATTATTTATATCGTTGGTGGGATGTACATCATTAACGGGAGTTTGAAGCGAATTGTCGGCGTCCTAGTTGGTGCCATCCTGTTTATTATTGTTTTACACATGGTCATTAATCACTTTACAAATAAAGATAGTTCTAAGAATAAGCATCAAGAAACAGCGAAAGATAGTCAAAGCAAATCGAACTAGATTAATTAGGCAATCCATCCGGGTTGTCTTTTTTTACGTTCAAAATTTGGCTTCTGGTAATGATAATGGTGTTATAATCAAGCCGTTCAATTGTTTGTAACAAAAAACTAAATAACGAGGGTTGCTTCCGATACGCCTCGCTAAAAACAATGAGGAGATGTTCATAATGTTACATGCATTAGCAAAAAGTCGATGGTTTGACCTAGTTGGAGTCGCAATCGTGGTGATTGCGTCGATTGCGAGTGGTTATCTGACGGAGAATCTGGCAGACGTCACGCACTGGGGCTCCTGGGCGGTCTTTGTTCCGTTTGGAATTATTTCGATCGTAAACGCCGTCCTCTCCATTTATTCAACGCGTTTAACTGGGAGAATGAATAACCTCGGCAACGTGATTGGCATCATTAACGTAGTTCTGTCCGGCTTTATTGATTACGTTTTAGGTAATAAAGCGGCGGTCGTTACCTATCCGGTGACTTTCATCATCTACACGTTTGCGATTAATAAGTGGATGAAGACCGCTAAGTACAAGGCGACCAAACCGTATACGGGAATCAAGAAGTGGGTCGTCATGACCAGCATTTTACTTTTGAGTCTGGTATTTTCGTTTGAAGCCAATCTGGTTGGTTGGCCTAACGGTTACACGCATTTGTTATTCTGGATTGTCGTGATTGCGTTTGATTTGTCGCTGACTGCGAACATTTTAAACGCCATGAAACTGACCGTTCAGTGGAAATACTGGTTCGTCTATAATCTGATCCAGTTACTAAAAGCCATCGTGCAGGGCAACTTCGCAAACGTTGGCAAATACATTTATTACATTATCAACTCGATTTGTGCGCTTGATTTCTGGGAGAAGCCAATCTTGAAGCCAGCGAAAATTAAATAATTAAGTAAAGGGAATCCATTTATTGGGATTCCCTTTTTTATACATAATTAAAGTTTATTCCATCACAATATTGGGGAATTTTTTTGGCTTTTGACTCTACTAGAAACACAAGGGTTTGAAAGAATAATTTCTTAGATAATTATGATTTTGATGTGTTATAACTTGAATTTTTTTAGAAGACGAGTATAACAATCTGTAAGCGGTTACAGATCAAACCAATCATTTCGAAAATTCCAATCCTGTTTTATAGAAAAGAGTTTAAAAAATCAATTGTTGATTAATGAAATCAGCTTTTTCTTTGATCATAATTGCTCAATAATTAACAATTTTACATTATGGGAGGGTTTACTTATGAAGATTGAAGCAGCGGTCGTTAATAAGAAAAATGGCAAGTTCGAAATTAAAGATGATGTCGAATTAGCCAAAATGCAACCAGATGATTTACAAGTTCACATGGTTGCAACTGGAATTTGTCACTCAGATGAAGCCTTGAGAAAGGGCACGGCTGAGATTGGTTATCCGATTATTCTGGGTCATGAAGGTTCTGGGATTGTCGAAAAGGTTGGTTCGGAAGTAAAAGACTTTAAGCCCGGCGATCACGTCGTTCTGTCATTTTATGGTTGTGGAAACTGCATTAACTGTTTAAGGGGAATTCCCACTCAATGTTTAAACTATGCGGCCAATAACCTATCGGGGGTTCGTCCCGACGGCAGTGCGCACTTTACCGAAAATGGGCACGATGTTGCCGACATGTTTGACCAATCATCGTTTACCACGACCACGGTGGTTCGTGAACGAAACGCCGTTAAGGTCTCAAAGGACCTCGATTTGAGAAAGTTAGGACCATTAGGTTGTGGCTACGTGACTGGTAGCGGAACGGTCTTTAATACTTTAAAGCCCGAACCCGGCTCAACGATTGCGGTCTTTGGAACTGGAGCCGTTGGGTTAGCTGCCATGATGGCTGGTCGCATTTCCGGATGTACCAGTGTAATTGCCGTTGACATCGTTCCTTCCCGTTTGAAGTTGGCCAAGGAACTCGGCGCCACTGATGCCATCAACAGTAAAGACGAGGATCCCGTTGAAGCCATCAAGAAATTAACTAATGGGCACGGAGTTGACTACGCCGTTGATACCACTGGTGTTAAACAGGTCATGGAAAGTTCGATTCAAGCCTTGGCTCAAGGCGGAACAACGGCTACGATTGCCGTAACCGACCAGCACATTAACTTGGATACTTGGAACGACCTTTGTACCAGTGATCGCAAGGTTGTCGGTGTTAACATGGGTGATTCGATCCCGCAAGTCGACGTTCCACGTTTAATTCGTTTTTACCAATTAGGCATGTTCGACTTTGATAAGACCGAGAAGTTCTACCCATTTGATGAAATCAACGAAGCCAATGCTGATTCCATCAGCGGAAAGACGATTAAACCGGTATTAGTAATTGATAAGGACTACCAACCCGGCAAATAAGGTTGATTAAATCACTTTAACATGATTGTTGAAATTAAATGTTATTGAAAGGAAGCATCATATTATGGCTGAATTAAAACATTACCAAATGTACATTAACGGAGAATTTAAAGATTCAGATTCAGGAAAAGTATTAACGGTACTCAATCCAGCGACGGGACAGGCAATCTCAACCGTTCCTAGTGCTAGTAAGGAAGAGACGAAAGCGGCCATCGATGCCGCAGCTAAAGCCGAAGAATCATGGAAGAAGGTTCCAGCTGCCACTCGTGGTCAGTATTTGCACGCGGTCGCAAACGAAGTTCGCAAACAAAAAGACCATTTGATTTACATGCTTCAAGAAGAACAGGGCAAGATTAAGTCACTTGCCACCACTGAGATCCTATTCTCAGCCGATTACTTTGACTACATGGGAAGTGCCAGTCGAACCTATGAGGGAGAAATCCTTCAATCTGATAACGAAGACGAAAGTATCATGATTGAAAAGCAACCAATTGGCGTTGCGGCCGGCATCTTACCATGGAACTTCCCGTTCTTCTTAATTGCCAGAAAGATGGGTCCAGCACTAGTCACCGGGAATACCATTGTGATGAAACCAAGTTCTGACACCCCTAACTTAGCGCTTGAATTCGCTAAGATCGTTGAAAAAGTTGGCATTCCTAAGGGCGTTGTTAACATTGTCACGGGACCAGGTTCGGTCGTTGGCGACGAATTATCAAAGAACAAAAAGGTTGGCATTATCAGTCTGACTGGTTCGGTTGAGTCAGGGAAACGAGTCATGACGAGTGCCGCTACCCATTTGGCCAAAGTGTCACTTGAACTTGGTGGAAAAGCTCCCGCCATTGTATGTAAAGACGCTGATATTGACCTGGCGGTTCAATCCATCATTGATTCCCGAGTTGATAATAACGGTCAGATCTGTAATAACTGTGAACGAGTATACGTCCAAGAAGACGTGGCCGACGAATTTATCAAGAAATTATCGAAGAAAATGTCAGAAATTACGGTTGGCGATCCGATGAAGGACGAAAACGTTGGGATGGGTCCGTTGATTAATCAAGGAGCTTTGGATAAAGTTTCGAAAATGGTTGACCGAGCCGTTGAAGCTGGCGGTAAGGTTACCGCTGGTGGTCACAAGTTGAACATCGAAGGTGGCTTTTACTACGAACCAACGGTCATCACGAACGTCAAACAGGATTCTGAGATTATTCAGGATGAAATCTTTGGACCGGTTCTCCCAATTGTGACCTTCAAGACCTTAAGTGATGCCATCAAGATGGCTAACGATAGTGACTTTGGCCTTACTTCATCAATCTTTACCGAGAATCTGGATAACGCTCATCGAGCCGCAAATGAACTCGAAGACGGTGAAACCTACATTAACCGTTACAACTTCGAAGCCATTAATGGTTCACATTCTGGTTGGAAAGAATCTGGAATTGGTGGCGACGATGGTAAACATGGAATTGATGAATTCTTAAACACCCACACCATTTACTTGCAGGGACACCCCGATAAGGCAAAATGATAATCAATATTAATAAATAGAAACGGGATGAACTCATAGAGTTAGACCAAAAGTCGACTTTATGGGTTCATTTGTTTTAGTTCTGTTTCTTCTTCATAAATTGTCAAAGTGGCGAAAGATTGATAAGATTTAGGCACTAATTAAAAGACAACCGAGGAATAATTAATGAAATTACGTGCTTTAGAGAAAACTGATTTACCCAAGCTCCACGAACTTTTTAATGATAAACGCGCCATGGACTACTGGTTCACCGAACCGTATCTTTCTGTGTCGTCCCTTAACGAAAGATACGAGCGTGAAAACAACGACCCCGCTATTCGCAATTTTGCGATTGACGTCAAAGGCAAGTTCGCTGGAATCGTGGCGTTGATTGATATTAATCCACGCGATCGAAACGCTGAGATTGAGATTGCGCTTGGTGACGAATTCGTTGGCAACGGCATTGCCCAGGCGGCGTTTGACGCTTGTGTGAACTATGGATTTGAGACGTTAAACCTCCACAAGATTTTCTTGTACGTTGACGTGCAAAACAAGCCCGCCGTTCATATTTACGAAAAGTTTGGGTTTAAGATTGAGGGAACCTTAAAAGACCAGTTTTACGTCAACGGAAGTTACCATGACGTGTACTGGATGGCAAAATTTGAAGATGAATCGGTTTAAGACAGCCAATCTTTGGTTGTTTTTTCTTTTCGACAAAACGCTTTACTTGCATTCAAGTCCAAGTAAAGGTGTAAATTATGGGTAGTCAATAAATAACAAATAAGGAGAGTTATTATGGAATACTTTACATTAAATGACGGCAACCAAATGCCCGCAACTGGTTTTGGGACCTTTCAAATCACCAACCCCGAAGAGGCCGAACAATCGGTTATCGACGCCATCGCCTCGGGTTATCGTTTAATCGATACGGCCCAATACTACCAAAACGAGGAAGCCGTGGGTCGGGGGCTAAAGAAGTCTGGCGTAAAACGCGAGGATTTATTTGTCACCTCTAAAGTCTGGTTCACTGACAGTGGTTACGACAAAACCATGAACATGTTTGAAACCAGCCTCAAGAAATTGGGACTGGATTACCTTGATTTATACCTGATTCATCAACCCTACGGCGATACCTTTGGTTCATGGCGAGCCCTTGAAGAACTTCAAAAAGCGGGCAAAATTAAGTCCATTGGGGTTTCCAATTTCTACGATGATCAGATTACCAATTTGGCATTATTTAACGACGTTAAGCCCGCCATCAACCAGATTGAGATTAATCCGTGGGAACAACAAAAGACCGCCGTCGACTATCTGGAATCATTTGATGTTCGTCCAGAAGCTTGGGCCCCATTTGCGGAGGGCAAACACGCCATTTTTAACAATGAAACCCTGAAAGCAATCGGTGACAAGTACAAAAAGAGTGTCGGTCAGGTCATCTTACGTTGGGAATTTCAACGTGGAATCGTGACCCTGGCTAAATCAACTCATAAGAATCGGATGGAAGAAAACATCGATATCTTCGACTTTGAATTAAGTGACGATGATATGAAGGAGATCGCCAAGTTGGACAAGGGTGAAAGCCAATTCTTTGATCACCGTGATCCAAAGACCATTCAAAATTTCGTTAAATAATGAGAATGCGAAAGGCATAATTTATGAAGAAAATTTTAATTATTGGAGCGACCGGAAACGTCGGTCAAGAGGTCAGAAAGAACCTGTTGGAAAAGACCGATGATTTTTTGACACTCTTTTCAAGAAGTGCAGGTCAAAGGTTTAGTGATGATGATCGTGAACGAGCCGTAAGTGGCGACGTAAATGATTTATCTGACCTTGAAAAAGTAGTGCATGGTCAGGATGAAGTGTTTGTGGCGCTTAGTGGCAACTTACCGGAAATGGCCAGGAACGTTGTGTCCGCCATGGATGATGAAAACGTCAAACGCCTAGTCTTCATTACGTCAATGGGCATTTATAATGAAGTCCCTGAAGAAATTTCGGCAAGTGGAAACCTGAAAAATAATCCGCGACTGGCACCGTATCGTGAGGCGGCCGATGTGATTGAAAGTTCTGATTTAGATTACACGTTAATTCGACCGGGATGGTTTGATAACGGCAGTAGTGAATACGAAATTACGTATAAAGGTCAAGATGTTAGCGGTAATCGGGTAGCCGTTGCCAGTATTGCTGACCTAGCGACGCGCCTGCTTCAAGATGACCAGCTGGATGTAAGAGAAAGTTTAGGAATTAATCGAAAAGCTTAGTTAAATGAATGTGAGGAATTGAAATGAAAGCAACGGAATTTATCAAACCGGGCGATGTTGAACTCGTTGACACGCCCAAACCCAAGATTGAAAAACCAACCGATGCCATTATCAAGGTGGTACGGGCCAGCGTTTGTGGATCCGACCTCTGGTGGTATCGTGGCATTGACGAACGAAAACGCGATACCTTTGTGGGCCACGAAGCCATTGGAATTGTGGATTCAGTTGGATCAGACGTCAAGGACGTTCAACCCGGAGATTTTGTGATTGCCCCATTTACCCATGGTTGTGGTCACTGTGCCGCTTGTTTGGCGGGTTTTGACGGTAACTGTATGAATCAGGAAAAGGGTGCCAACATTGGTTATCAAGCCCAGTACTTCAGATACATCAACGCGAACTGGGGACTCGTCAAGATTCCGGGTCAACCATCGGACTATTCGGACGAAATGTTGAAGTCACTGGTTACCCTTTCTGACGTCATGGCAACGGGTTATCACGCCGCTGCCAGCGCCGAAGTGAAGGACGGTGACACCGTTGTCGTCATGGGTGACGGGGCCGTTGGCCTCTGTGGTGTAATTGCGGCCAAGTTGCGTGGTGCAAAGCGTATCATTGCCATGAGTCGTCATGAGGATCGCCAAAAGTTAGCCAAGGAATTTGGCGCAACGGATATTGTTCCTGAACGTGGAGATGAAGCGGTTAAGCACGTGATGGAACTGACCAATGGTGCTGGCGCTGATGCCATTTTGGAATGTGTTGGAACCGAACAGTCGGTTGATACCGCAACTAAGGTCGCTAGACCAGGTGCTGTCGTTGGTCGAGTGGGCATTCCCCAAAAGGCCGAAATGAACACCAACAACTTGTTCTATAACAACACGGGTCTCCGTGGCGGCATTGCACCCGTTACCACTTACGACCGTGATGTATTACTGCAGGCGGTTCTTGATGGCAAGATTAATCCCGGAAAAGTCTTTACCAAGGAATTTGATTTAGATCACGTCAAGGATGCTTATGCCGCCATGGATAAGCGGGAAGCCATTAAATCGTTGTTGATTGTTGATAAGGATTAATTATGTTTGACTGAACAATAGTTTAATGAAATTAGAATGACTAGTTTTCCAAAAAAATGAGCCCTTACTCGATTTGAGTAAGGGCTTATTTGGTATATTCACTTACACATCCTGGTCGGTTGGACGAACCAAGACTTCGTTAATATCAACGTTTTCTGGTTGACTCATCATGAAGACCGCGATTTCCGCGATGTTTTCGGGACTCAACCAGCCATGCTTGTCAGCTTCAATCTGTTTTTTAATCTTGTCATCGTTGATGGTGTTCATCAGGTTCGTGTCGACAAAGCCGGGTGAGACAATCCCAGTCCGAATTCCATTTTGGTGTTGTTCCTGACGGAGACCTTCCATGACGGCTTTGACGGCGTACTTGGAACCGTTATAAACGGCGGAATTAGGGTAAACTACGTGACCAGCGACGGAATCGGTGGCCATGATTAAACCTTGACCCTGTTGTTTCATTTGTGGGACCGCCGCCACAATCCCGTTTAAAACGCCCATGATGTTGGTGTCAATGGCTTTTTTCCAATCGGCTAAACGATCCGGGTCATCGACAGGTCCCTGTGGCATAATGCCAGCGTTGTTATACATGACGTCTAGCTGGCCGTACTTGTCGATTGCCATGCCGGTCAGTTCCTGAACGTCTTCTTTCTTAGTAACATCCGTAATTTTGTAAGAAAAGTTTTTTGGATTATCAACTTCGGTGGAAAGCTCTTCAAGTTGTTCCTCGTTTCTAGCACCGACGACCACTTTGGCTCCCCGAGACAAAGCTAACTTGGCGGTGGCAGCTCCCATCCCAGAACTACCACCGGTGATAACTACAACTTTATTTTCGATTGTCATAATAAAACCCCTCTTCCAACTTATGACTTCCAATACGAGATCATTTAACGCTAAATTTAGTCCTGATTCAAGTAAATGGGTTTCAAAATTGATTAAGATTCTGTGACAAAAAACTCCTACTCATTGAGTAGGAGTCAAATCAAAGTTTTATTAGATGTTTTGGTCGGTTGGGCGAACCAGGACTTCGTTAATGTCAACATTTTCTGGTTGACTCATCATGAAGACGGCAATTTCTGCGATGTCGTCAGGTTCTAACCAGCCATACTTGGTGTTGTTATTTTGTTCAATACTCCTTTGGATTTTATCGTCGTGAACGGTTGACATCAGGTTGGTATCAACAGCGCCGGGTGACACAATCCCGGTCTTGATGCCGTTTTGGTGTTGTTCCTGACGCAACCCTTCCATGATGGCTTTGACGGCGTACTTGGAACCATTGTAGACGGCTGACCCAGGGTAAACCACGTGACCAGCGACCGAGTCGGTGGCCATGATTAAACCATGACCTTGCTTCTTCATTTGAGGAACCGCGGACACAATGCCGTTCAATACTCCCATAATATTGGTATTTAAAATATCCTGCCATTCGCTCAATTTAGCTGGATCGTCAACCATTCCCTGCGGCATGATGCCAGCGTTGTTATAAATTACGTCGAGCTTGCCAAACTTTTTGATGGCTAAATCGACTAAGGATTGCACCTCGTCTTTTTTCGTAACGTCAGTTTGTTGGTAGGCAAAGTTTTCGGGATGGTCAACTTCATCGGCCATTCGTTCTAATTTTTCTTCATTTCGTGATCCAACGACCACTTTGGCACCTCTTTTGAGGGCCAACTTAGCGGTTGCTTCTCCCATTCCAGAAGAGCCACCGGTGATGACAACTACTTTATCTTTAACAGACATCATAACAACTCCCTTCTTAATACAGGTAAAGGGTAAACCCTCATATGGCGTAAACGTCAAGAAAGGCGACTTGATGAAACTTTTCCGTCTTTCATGTAACGTTTTGAGACATTAAACCTGTTCAAATGAGAATTAAAGCCTAGACTATTGGTATACTAAATTGATGAACGGGCGTGACTTACATTGCAGCAAACGAGGTTTTTGTATTTATCTGTACGATTTTGGTGTTCTTCATGACACCGGGACTGGCGTTTTTCTACGCCGGGATGGTTTCAAGGAAAAACGTGGTGAACACCCTGATGTCGGTCTTCATCATGTGCAGCATCCCCGTTCTTTTGTGGGTCATCATTGGCTACTCGCTCTCGTTTTCGGGGAACTACTTCAACGTTATCGGTGGGCTGCATGATTTCATGTTACATAATTTCAACTTTACCGCACCAGCAACTGCCGGTCTCATCTCCAACGGTTCATACATGCTGTTTCAGATGATGTTTGCCATCATCACGCCAGCCCTTTGGATTGGTGGAATTGTTGGCCGGATGAAGTTTAAGTTCTTGATTATGTTCACGATTGCCTGGTGTATCTTGATTTACTATCCACTCGTCCACATCGTGTGGGGTGGTGGTTTCTTACAACAGATGGGAGTTTTGGACTTTGCTGGTGGAACGGTCATTCACATTAACGCGGGAATTACCGCCCTAGTATTGGCCATCATGCTAGGACGACACAAACGCGGCAAAAACGACAAGGCTTATAATCTGACCTGGGTCTTTTTGGGAACGGTCATCTTGTGGCTCGGTTGGTACGGTTTTAACTGTGGATCAGCACTCGCCATTAATCACATCGCTTTTCAGGCCATGCTAACGACCACGATTGCCACGGCAACCTCGATGTTAACGTGGATTATTTTAGACGTCTTTATCTTAGGCGCACCATCCCTGATGGGCGCATGTACCGGAACTTTGTGTGGCCTGGTTGCCATCACTCCGGCCTGTGGGTTTGTCGGGATTGGCAGTGCGATTGCAATTGGCATCATTGCCACGTTATGTAGTTACACCTTCATTAAATACTTAAAGCCCCGTTTGCACGTCGACGATACGTTGGATGCGTTCGGTTGTCATGGGGTATCTGGAATCGTTGGTAGTCTTTTGACCGGACTGTTCGCTAGTAAGGCAATCAATCCGCAGGTGAAGTTTAGCGGGATTTTCGCTGGTGGTTCACTCCATCAGTTTTGGATTCAGCTGCTGGCAACTGGTTTCAGTATCGTGTTTGTGACCGTCATGGTTTTCTTGATTGTGTTAGTGCTAAAGCACGTGATAAAGATGCGAGTAACACCAGAGGAAGAGGCTGAAGGACTAGACCTGAGCGAGCATAAGGAACGAATTGATTGTGATGCGATTAATCGCTAGGATAACATGAAAGAAAATAATTTTATGTAGCTTGCCTATTAAGTAAAAAAGCTCCTTCCTAAAGTGAAAGGAGCTTTTCTCTAGTCTTTAGTTCCAGAAAAATAGTTAAGTAAAAAGTCAATTAATTTTTCAATCAAATGAGTTAATAAATTAATTATTACTGGAATAATGACTGATAGTAAGAGATACATCAAATCACCGACGAGTATAGTTAGTATTGTGGTGTAAATACTCGCCTTAATTAGGATATCATTGACTAAATAATAATATTAGATATAATTAAAACAGTAAGAGATACACAAGTCACCAGTTTGTGGTGAACTGATGATTGAGCTTATCAGCTAAAGCTGGTGGGCTCTTTTTTGTCTTACTATCGAAGCTAATGCCAATTGAATTACCACGTTTTTGATTTTATTTTTTTCATTTTAAAACTAACATTGTTAATATTGTCTATTCAGTTTGATTATTCTATCTCTATATACTTCACTTGAAATTGTGGGAATAAAATTTTGAACCCAGAATAGTTTAGATAACCATAAATGCCAATGCTTTTGTTGCCAATTGATCCTACATAATAATGAAGATTAACTGACCCTTGATCATCTGATAAATTTTTTAATGTCTCATATTTATGGCGTTTTATGTAGTTATAAGTGGCTAAATTCTTGCTAAACTTTTTAATTTTAGTATTTGATAAAGTTATTGCTCTCATTTGAATGCTTACTGCTGCATGGTCAGCAAATAAAAGGTCAAAAGCAAAAAAACCAATCGATAAAATGATGGTGAGTGATGTTGATATAAGAATTGTTTTAGCTTTCATTTTGTAGTCCCCTTAATTTATTATTTTTCGTGATAATATTTTATCACGAAATGTTATTTATGTAACATAACACCTATGAAAACGGATAAGTTAATTTTGTTTGTTGTAATTTCAATTTTCTCGGTGCTTTTGGTTGTTTTTAGTAATATTAATTCAAATCCAATTAATATTTTTAGCAAGGACTTAATGAGCATGGACACGGAGTCAAAGACTGCTCATCAGGGAAGAGTCAAAAGAAACGACATCACAATTGGCCTAAAACTGCATGGTATCGAAATTAGAAAAAGTACTATTAGATATTATAGGTAGGCATTTATGTGATTTTCTGTTTCTCATTATAATGATGATACAATTGTCACAGGAGCCTTTATAACTCTAAAAAACAAAAATCGAGGTAGATATCTATGTCACAAGAAGATGATCTTTTAAAAGCCGCCTTAAACGGTGGAACGTTTGACTTTCGTGACCCGTCATTTAAACCAATTTTTGATATTCATTTTAAAAATGCTGAACTATTGAAACAGTTTAACAGTGAACCAGATCCAGTTAAGCAACAGGAAATCTTGACGAAAATTACTGGCAGAGAAGTACCGGAAAACGTGATTGTCTTTCCACCACTTCAGACTGATTTTGGTCGCAACATTTTCCTAAAACCAGGGGTCTTAATCAACACTGATTGTCTGTTTGACGACGCTGGTGGGATTTATCTCGATGAAAACGTTTTGATTGGACCACGAGTTTCACTGATCACGCTTAACCACGATACGCGACCAGACCACCGAAATTTGATTACCGCTAGTGCCATTCATATTCACAAGAATGCTTGGCTGGGAACTGGTGTCATTGTCCTTCCAGGCGTTACCATTGGTGAGAATGCCATTATCGGTGCTGGCTCGGTTGTCAATA
This sequence comes from Fructilactobacillus sp. X3R5C2, assembly GCF_059901175.1. Taxonomy (NCBI): domain Bacteria; kingdom Bacillati; phylum Bacillota; class Bacilli; order Lactobacillales; family Lactobacillaceae; genus Fructilactobacillus; species Fructilactobacillus sp. X3R5C2. The sequence continues at coordinate 52,683 of NZ_JBWXVC010000005.1, read as the reverse complement.
AGGATGTTCCCGCCAATTCAACTTACGTAGGTGATCCGGCTAAACCAATTAAGCGGCATGACTAAGAGTGAAATTGATTTTAGCGTTTTGAAACGTGGAATGATATGATAATACTGTTAGTACTAACAATATGAATGCCAAAGCCTCTAACTAATTCGATAGTTAGAGGCTTTTTGTGGCGTATCAGTTTTTTATTACTATTTGTTTTATCCCTGGCTAGGGAAATTAAAGATCTGACCTACTAATTGTTCTATGATTAGTAAGTCGTATTGAGTTAATTTTTCAATGAATTTAATATTTCTATCACTGTTGCTAGACCAATCATAACTTGCTAGTTGACTAGTTATAACCTGACCATGTGTTTTGTATCCATTTAAATTAAAATTACCAGCATAGTTTCTAATTGTACTCGTAATTGGACAAACAACAGCAAAACGAGTTGCGTCATTAAAGGCTTTGGTACTGATTACTAGGCCAGGACGTCTTTTTTTAATTTCGTTTCCTCTACTGGGATCAAAATCAATCCAAACAACGTCTCCTTGATTTGGACAATACGATTGATTATTCAAATCATTTCACGTCCCTCTAGTTGACTTTTATTATTAATGGGAGACTGGTAAAGTTTTCCGTTGGCATATTTTTTGTCGCCATAAATTTGTTTTATTTTTGGGACCAACATAAGTGCTCCCTGTTGATCTTTAGTTAGAAAGTATTCTTGTCCCAAAGCTAATCCATATTCTTTTTGAGTCTCACTATTGAAGTTAATACCAATTGAGTTTCCACGTTTTCTGATTTTAACTTTTTCCATCAACATCATCTCCTCAATTACATTGTATCACATGTAACACTGAAGAACATAAGAGTACATAGTTTTTCTTTTTTTATTGTTAATTAAACTTTTTAATATATTTAGAACCTCTTAATTGGTTTTGAATTTTTGGTATTTTATTTCTCATTATTGGTGGCTGTTGTACGTTTTTGGAGGATTTATAGGATGGTTTGTTCCTGAAATTGTTAATGTATTTAAATAAATAAAGCGAAGTGCCAGATATAGAAATTTAACTTTATCTGGCACTTCGTTTTATTTTTATGGTTTTTATTAAATAATTTCACTTCATCTCAATCACTATCTTGCCAGTAGCGTGGTGTGATTCCAGTAGTTTATATCCCGCTAGCACGTCACTAAACGGGAAGACCTTGTCAATAATCGGCCTTAACTGCTGGTCTTCAATCATCTGGGTTAAAATGTCCAGTTGAGGTCCACTGGGATGCATGATGAAGAAGGTGTATTCAACGTGATGTTTTTTGGCTAAAAGTCGCAAGGGATCACTAGCAATCCCAAATAAAATCGATTTAAACCAACCAAGATGGTGTTCCATTCCAAATTTGAAGGTTGGAAGTCCGTTGATGGTGATTAGCTTGCCACCAGGTTTTAAGATTTTAAAGGTATCTTTGAGGGTTTGGCCGCCACGACTGTCAAATGCAATGTCGTAATCACTTAACACCTCGGAAAAATCCGTCGTATGATAATCAATCACTTGATCGGCACCTAAAGAGCGCATTAACGCCACGTTCTTTTGACTCGTGGTTGTCGCAACGAAGGCACCTCGCGCTTTGGCAATCTGAATTGCCATGGTACCAACGCCACCAGATCCGGCTTGAATGAAGACTTTTTGGCCCTTTTTCAGTTTGCCAATTTCAATTAAGGCCTGGTAGCTCGTTAATCCGGTTAGGGGAACGGCACTGGCGTCAACTAGACTCAAGTTACTAGGCGTTTTAGCGATGTCGTTCTCGTCAATCGCGATGAATTCAGTTAGAGTGCCACTTTGATAATCATCAGGACGCCCGTACACCTGGTCACCCAGTTGGAATTTAGTTACCTTTTTGCCGACTTTGACCACCGTTCCGGAAAATTCATTACCAACGGTGATCGGTAATTTGTAAGGCATGATGATTTTTACTTTACCAGATTGAATCGTATAGTCGATTGGGTTGAGTGACGAGGCCGCAATTGACACTAAGACCTCGTTGTCATTGATTTGAGGAACGGGAATGGTGTCTTTTACAAAGGGCGTTCGGTATTTCAGCAGTTGCAGCGCAGTCATTTGTTTGGGAATGTTAGTCATATTAGGCACCTCCTACATAAATTTGGGGATTAGGCGATCCATCAGTCTCGTTGGTAAAACGGCGTTGAAGAACGCGGTTGGTTTCGCACCGAACCCAATGAGATATCGTGGTCTGGGATTTCTGGCTAAAACGACTTTTTGAATTGTTTTGGCAATCAGAGTGGGTTGTGACGCTAATTTTGAAGCATAAATTTTATTAGTTTTCTCGGCCATTTCTTTCGCGGCTGCTTCGTACTTGGTTCCCTTAGAGGAATTAACCAGCTTGTTCATAGCGATTTTGGACCAGTTACTTTTAACGACCCCAGGTTCAATTAGGACCACCTGGATGCCAAATCTTCTTACTTCCATTCGAAGTGAATCACTTAAAGTTTCAAGCGCATGTTTGGATGCGAAGTACCAGCCGGCGAGTGGACTACTGAACCGGCCCGCCATTGAAGAAATATTGATGATTTTGCCCGCGTGTTGTTTTTCCATGTAGGGTAAAACGAGTTTGGTTAGGGCAACTAACCCGAAGACGTTGACGTCAAATTGGCGTTTGGCTTCTTCAGTGCTTACGTTTTCGATAGCGCCAAAAGAACCATAACCAGCCCCGTTGATCAAGACGTCAATCTTGCCGGCAGTTTGAATAACTTGATGAACACCTTTTTGCATCGAATTTTGGTTGGTAACGTCCATGTTAATTGGAGTAACCCCTAAAGCCTTTAAAGGTTCCACTGCGTCCGTGTTTCTGGCAGCTCCAAAAACTTGATAACCGGAGTTTGCCAGTCGTTTAGCGGTTTGATATCCCATTCCGGAGCTAGCTCCTGTGATTAAGATTGTTTTCATTAGTTACCTCCTAAATGATATAAGTTTCGTTGATTAAGTTACACGAGTATATTATAATACAACTGTTGCATTTGCAACTATGAACTTAAAAAAGGTGATTATTAATGGAAAAAAAGATTGACAGAAGAGTTCGAAAGACCCAAAAAGCCATTCAAGACAGCTTTCGTGAACTATTGCAGGAGAAGCCTAGTTTAGATCAAATTTCGGTGAAAATGATTTGCGATCAAGCCGACATTACGAGAAAAGCCTTTTACGACCACTATTCTGACAAGTCGGCGCTGGTTTTGGACTTTATGAATTCATATTTCAAAGAGTTGAGGTTGACCTGTCAGAATGTCGACGACACGAAAGTCCAAGAAAAGATTGAACTTTGGATTAATTTCTTCACTCAGGACCGTAACTTCTTTCGTAATCTATTAAAAAGTCAAGATTCGTATCAGTTCAGAAAAGAATTCAACGATTTTACTAGGGAACAACTGGTGTTTGTCACTAAAGACGTCAGTCAAACGGAACTAGACTTCATTTGCTACGGAATTGATGGCATCATCGAAGAGCTGGTTTTATCAGACGAGCAGGTTGATAAGGGTAAGCTGGCCAAGAGAGTGAAGGCAATTTTAGTGCCATATCTGAGTCAAGATAAATAGGAGGATGATGCGATGAAAAAAATTTTAGTGGTCGAGACTAACACGACTAATTTTCCCAAGAGTAATCGACTGACTGGTCTGTGGTTGGGTGAATCAGCTGAGTTTGTGGCGGAAGTTCAAAGGGCTGGATACGAAGTGGACTATCTTAGTCCGAATGGGGCATACATTCCGATTGATCCAAGAAGTATGAAGTCGTCGTATGTTGATGCTGATACTCTAAAAATGTATCAAGATCGGGACTATCAGAATCGTGGATTGTCTAACACTATGAAGCCAACTGACATTAACCCAGAAGACTATTTGGCGATTTACTATACCGGTGGTCACGGAGTAATGTGGGATTTTCCCGATGACCCGCAGTTACAGAAAATCAGTTTGGAAATCTACAATAACGGTGGATACATCTGTTCGGTGTGTCATGGCATTGCTGGAATCCTTAACATTAAGCTGCCGAATGGGAAATATCTCATTTCTAATAAAAAAATTACTGGTTTTACGACTGCTGAGGAAGTTTTAAGTGGCAACTATAAAAGAGTGCCGTTCTTAAATGAGAAGGTTGCCAACAAACACGGCGCTCATTTTGAAAAAGTACGACCATTTAAAAGCCATGTCGTAAAAGACGGACGCTTAATTACGGGACAAAATCCGCAATCACCGAAAGCGGTGGCAAAGGAGCTTGTGAGGGCGATAAATATAAGCAAGAAATAAAAAGATATATAAATACTAATTATTAATTTAGCTAAAAAGAGGCTCACAATGATTGCCATTGTGAGTCTCTTTTTAATAAGAATGATTAATTTTCCTTTTCTTTTTTCATTTGCTTATATATTTCTAATTTTTTGTTTATAAAATTGATGTAATTATTTACGATATTTTTGTTTTCAATAAGATGTTTTTTATGTTCATTTAATAAATAAATTCTTTCATCAATTGACCTGTTACCCTTTTTTCGTAACATTGAATATTTAACAATTGTTTTTAATGGCATTCCAGTTTGTTTCAATCTTTTTATGAATTCAATCCATTTTATGTCTTTTTCTTGGTACGTTCTTCGATTGCTTTTAGATCTTTTCGGATTCAATAATCCCAATTTTTCATAGTACCGTATTGTATCCATTTAAAGGTTTACTTTTTTAGAAAATTTACCAATATTCATAATTAATTATCCTATTCTGTTGATATAGATCTAAAATTGTATTTATATTAGCATTAATTATACTATATAATAATTTATCTTTAACAGTAAAAGGCTAAATAAATTAACGTGATTTAAATACAGTTTTAGCTACTTCAATTGCATTCAACACTTTAGGAAATCCAACATATGGTATGCACTGGATAAACGTTTCGATTATTTCATTCTTTGTAAGACCAACATTTAGACTTCCATTAATATGAACTTTTAATTGCTCTTTAGTGTCTCCTTGTGTTAATAGGGAAGTGATTGTTATCATTTCTCGTTGCTTTAAGTTTAAGGTTCCTCTTCCATAAACATCGTTAAAAGCAAATTCAATAATCATTGATCCAACATCTGGAGCAACCTCATTCAATGACTCCATAACTTGATCGGCTGAAGACGCATCGATCTTATCTAACAATTTTTTGCCATTTTCAAATCTTTTGTTATCCATAAAATAATATCTCCTTTATTTTTGTTAATTAGATAATATCTTATGGAGTCAACTCCATGTAAAGCGTGATTTTAGGATATTAAAAATATCATTTCAATTACGTACTACTAATAAGGTCATAATTTAAATTATTATAGATAATTGTAGAGAAATAAGTTTATAATTAAGATGAATAATTAGAAAGATAGGAGATTAAGAAATGATATTACATAAATATTTAAAATTATTATTATTAATTTTTATCTCACTTGGAATCTTTTTTTGCGGTTCTCAAGTAATTAATAAAAGTGTTCATGCTGATGATGTGAATAATCAATCAGTTACGCTACAAATTAATTATCTTGATAGTGAAAGCTATCAACCAATCTCGTCGTCTACTTCTATAACTGGAAATGCAGGCTCTTCTTATCACATTACTCCTTCACAAATTAGTAATTATAAGTTTTTTGGTAGTAGTGACCCAATTAATGGTATTTTTACTTCTGGTGATAATGTAATTAATTTATATTATAGTAAGACTCTTGCAGCTAGTTCAAACTCATCTAATTCCAGTAGTTCAAAAACTGGTAAAGAGGCTCAAAGTCCCGCTAATTCTAAGAATTCGTCCAGCAATAACAGTCCTATGAAAAATGGATCGAAAGCAGCAATTAATAACTCAAATAATCCAAATAAGTCTAGTAATACAAATGATTCAAGAAAATCGAAAGTCAATAAAAAGAATGCTAGTTCATCTCCGGTTACTAGTAAAACGGATGATAATGGTAAGAATGCTAGTAGCAAAAACAAAGTCAAAAAGGCTGGTCATGAAAATAAAGATACGAATAAAAAACCAACTAAGCATGATAAAAGGAATAAAAGTAGTAAAAGTAGTAAAACACCATGGATTATTGCAATTATTGTGTTAATTTTAGTTGGTGCAGTTGGTGGATTCATCTGGCATCGTTTCCACAAATCAGAGCACTTTAAACATTAATTTTAATAAGAACTGAATATCAGTGAAATACAACTAATTTATGATTAGTTGTATTTTTTATGATTTATGTTTTATTTAAGTGTGAAATTTGAAATTATATAGAAAGTAGTACCATTATTTCTGTCGTTCATAATAAGTCTGAACTACAGTACTTTGATCATGCAATTAATCTAAATAGCTTAATTTGATAGTCATCCTCAGGCCACTAGCGGTTTGGGGGTGATTTTATTTCCGAACAATTCGTGTGATTTTCATTTTTATTTCGTTTTATCAAAACAATTATTGTGAAATTATTATTTATGTTAATTTATTTCAGAATAAAATGAGAATCAAAATGATTTAAAATATTGATCTTAGTATATTTGCTGATCCAGAAGCGCTTGTGAAGTTGTTATTTATTGCCATGCCAATAGTGTAAGCGGTTGCATTATTAAAATTCCGAGTATATATTGAATGTGTAAATAAAAACAAGCGCTTATTTTACTTACTATTAATTAATACTAAATTTAACATGATAAAAAGAGGCTATTTATTATGAACGATAAAATGAATGCTTTAGTAATGACTGCCAAACAGAAGATGAAGATGGAGCAGATTGACACTCCAACTCCAAAAGACGATGAAGTTTTAGTTGAAACAGCCTATGCCGGAATCTGTGGGACTGATAATGGGCTGTTCAACGGACTACCAGGCTCCACTGACGCCACCCCACCAATCGTGTTAGGTCACGAAAATTCTGGGATTGTTGCCGCCGTTGGTAAAAACGTCCAAGAATTTAAAAAGGGTGATCGGGTGGCCGTTGACCCCAATATTTATTGTGACAAGTGTTTCTATTGTCGAACTGGTCGTTATGAACTCTGTGACAACTTGTCAGCCATTGGAGTAACTCGTAATGGTGGACTTGCTCAATACTTTACAGCACCTGAAAAAGTGGTTTACAAGTTACCAGATTCAGTCTCACTTCAAGCTGCATGTTCACTTGAACCAATCTCTTGTGTGGTTCACGCAATGAAGATTACCGAGAACATTACCCCTTACCAACACGCTTTAATCATTGGTGATGGTTTCATGGCTCGTCTGTTCGCTCAAATTCTGCGTGACTACGGGATTCAACGAATTGATTTAGCCGGGATTCTAGACGACTCAGTGCTTGACCGTTTGAAGACTGAATTAAAGTTAGACAACGTGATTAACACGACGAAGACCCCAATTAAAGAAAATTATGACTTTGTGGTTGAAGCCGTTGGTCGTCCTGAGACTCAAGAAGAGGCTGCTGAGCACACCAACAAGGGTGCTCAAGTGCTGATGTTTGGAGTCGGTAAACCTGATCAGACCTTCTCAATGAATACTTACAACGTCTTTAAGAAACAGTTAACGATTAAGGGATCGATTATTAATCCCCATGCCTTTGAAGATGCGATTGCTTTACTGGCATCCGGTGCCGTTAAGACCACTCCGTTCCAGGATAATATTTTAAAGCTTGACGAAGTTGAAGGAGTTCTAAATCACACGACCCCTAAGATGGGGAAGTCGATTGTCGCAGTTAACCCAGAACTTAAATAGAAAAATGTGGTGATTGTTATGACTGCAAAGAAAACACCACGAACGATTTCGATGAGTGCTTCGATTATTTATTTTATTATTTCAATCATCATCAATTCACTTGGAAACGTTCTGACGTTGGTCACCAGTGCCAAGGTGGTTCCCCAGTTTTTGGGATCCGCCTACTGGACGGCGGCCGAAACCAACTTTAGTATTGCGATTCATTGGAATCTTTTTTGGACTTTCGTCCTGATCGGAGTCGCCATCATCATTTTGAATGCACTCTTGCTTGGAAAATGGGACTGGGGCAGAGCCATTGGAAACATGATTTTCATGATTCCGTTTTCCTGGTTAGTTCAGGTATTCTATGACCTTTTGACCGAGATTATCAAGTTACCGGAGGCCCGTTCGTTGGGCTTAATCACCGTTTACGTGCTGGTCAACTTTATCGGAGTTGCATTTATTGCGATTGGAATTTCGATTTATCAACGGGTCAACCTGGTCTTACACCCAAATGACGATCTAATGCAGATCCTACGTTTCAAGTATTTTAAGGGGAACGCCGCTGAAGCAATGTGGGCTTCATACATCCCACCGACTGTTATCGGAATAATTGCGATTTTGATCACACATCGAATTGAATACTATGGGATTGGAACGATTTTTGCCTTTCTTTTCCAGGGTGGCATTACCGGAATTGCCGATAAGGTCGTCTTTCCAAGCCTCAAGCACCAAGCGTTAGATACGTCTAATGGCATAGAAGATTCAACGGTGGCAACCGACGTTGATAATGATGAACACCAATTATCGCATAATAAAAAGGGGAGTAAGAAAATGAATATTAGTGATTACTTTAATGGTCTTCAACACGTAGGAATTCCTACCAAAGACCTTAACAAAACCATTCAGTACTATGAAAAACTTGGATTTAAAAAGATTGGCGATTTCCCAAATGGTAACATTCACTGTGCCTTTATGAAATACGACAACCTCACCCTTGAAATTTGGGAAGGCGAGCCAACCAACCCAGTTGATGGCGCGATTAACCACTTTGCCTTAAATACCACTGACATTGAAAGTGCCTTTAAGGCCGCTAAAGAAATGGGACTGAACGTCGATGATGATCAAATTCAATACATTGGGGCATACTGGACGAAAGGAATTAAATTCTTTAACGTCTATGGTCCTAACCATGAACGCATTGAATTTTGTCAGATTCTGAAGTAACGATTGATTGCCATTAAATTATTAAAACCTCAATTTTTAAAACCCATACCAAAAAGGGGATGTTGAACAATTTGTTCAGCATCCTCTTTTAATTTTATAGGGCTTTTTCTAATTTTTGTAGGTGAGACATGTGTTGGTTGAACTTGTTATGGATGTGTCGTCTTACGAAGTACTTTCTGACCTCATCGATTAGAACCAGTGGAATTGGGATGGCAATCAGATAGATCCAGTCACTGACACCAATTGCGGCGGTTCCAAAGACACTTTGAAGGAACGGAACGTAGATTAGAAGGGTGATTAGGACAATCTGAAAGGCGATGCCCCACATGATGCGGTGGTTACTAAAGATCCCAATTTTAAATAGGGAAGTCGAATCAGTTCGACAGTTAAGGACGGCAGCGATTTGACAGAAGCCGATGGTAGCTAGTGTCATGGTAGTGGCTTCGGCGTAAAATGTGCCACTGCCAGCTAGCGGAATCTTGGGCCAACCGTGTTGGTAGTTGGCAAAGAAGTAACCGCCAGTTGACAAGATAGACGCAAATAGTCCGTACCAACCAAACGCTTTGATAATAAGTCCTTTGTTTAACAGGTGCGAGCTTCTTGAACGTGGTGGCCGTTTCATGATTCCCGGTTCACTCTTTTCGGTTCCAAGTCCCAGAGCTGGCAGGAGATCAGTCCCCAGGTCAACGGTTAAAATCTCCATAACCGTCAGTGGGAGTGGAATGGCACCGTTAGAGATTAGAAACAGAATTGATGGAAAGGCTTCGGCCATATTACTGTTCAAGATGTAAAGGAGGAACTTCTGGATGTTGCTGTAGACGGTTCGACCTTCTTCAATGGCAGAAACGATGGAGGCAAAGTTGTCGTCGGTTAAAATCATGTCGGCGGCATCCTTGGCGACGTCGGTTCCGTTAACCCCCATGGCGATGCCGATGTTAGCTTTCTTTAGAGCTGGAGCGTCGTTGACACCGTCACCAGTAGCGGCAACCACGTCACCGTTTTTTTGACACATGGAGACGATGCGATATTTGTCTTCCGGAGCCACTCTGGCAAAGATGACTTCACCCTTGACGGCTTCTTGAAGTTGATCGTCTGACATCTTGGTTAATTCTTCTCCGGTGATGACCCGCGCCTTGTTAGAGGTAATGCCGATTTGGACAGCAACGCTCTTGGCAGTTAAAGAACTGTCTCCGGTGACCATGATGATTCGAATGTCGGCACTGTGACACTTCTTAACCGCGTCGAAGATTTCCTCTCGTGGGGGATCGGACATGACGGCTAGACCAACAAACACAAGGTTCTTTTCGGTGTTGTCAATCGTGGCTTGTTTCGGATCATCAGTATCGTTATCGCGGTAGGCAAAAGCGAGTGAACGCAGGCCTTGTCTAGCGTAATCGGCATTGGCCTGGTTAATCTTTTCCTTATCAGTTGCGGTGATGGGGCGCACCTGACCGTTTACGAGGATTTTGTCACAAATCGAAAGAATGTTATCAAGGGCACCCTTGGTGTAAATGACGTTATCTCCATCTGACGACGCTTTTTGAATCGTGGTCATGCGCCGCCGATTAGCATCAAATGGGAGTTCTTTCAGCCTCGGAGTTTGTTTGGCCGCGTCATCGCGGTTTAAACCAGCTTTGTCGGTCAAGATGTTCAATCCGGCTTCGGTTGGAGTTCCTAAAATTGACGGAGCTTTCTTGTTGTCTGGGTCGTACTTAATGGCCGTGTCATTATTTAATAGGGCAATCTTTAACAAAAGGTCCAAATCCGGTTCGTCAGCGAGATTGACATCTTTGCCGTTAAACTGGATTTTGCCGTTATTGAAGTACCCCGTTCCGGTAACGGTGTACTCCTTGTCTGGAAGCCAGACGTGGTTAACCGTCATCTGATTTTGGGTCAGCGTTCCGGTCTTATCAGAACAGATGACGTTGGTTTCACCCAAGGTCTCAACGCTGTCTAAGTCTTTTAATAGGGCGTGGCGTTTGGCCATGACCTGAGTTCCGTGGGCTAGAGACAACGTGACGGTCGGAAGGAGTCCCTCCGGGATGAAAGCCACGATCATTCCCAGTGCGAAGATAAACGACTTGGCAAGCGGGTAATGAACAAAGTAAATTGCCAGGATAAAGAACGTAATCCCAATCGCAAAGGCGATAATCGAGATTTGACGAGTGAGACGGTTCAGTTCCTTAGTAAGTGGTGAGTCCGTCTTCTTCTGGTTTTGCGTCAGGCTGGCAATCTTACCAAATTCGGTGTTCATCCCGGTCTTAACGGCTAAGACGGTCGCCGTTCCGTTGGTAACGACGGTTCCGGCGTAGACCACGTTACTGATGGCAAACTTGCCGTCACCGTGTTGGTACTTATTGTTCTTATCAACCGGAAGTGATTCACCGGTTAGAGCGGATTCGTCCACCTGTAGTGATGAAGAATGGACTACGACTCCATCCACTGGGATGGCGTTACCGGCTTGTAGTTGTAGTAGGTCGCCGGCGACAATCCCATCAGCGTTGATTTGAACTGATTTCCCGTTTCTGATGACGTTGACGTAGGTTGGCAGTAGATTACTCAGGGCGTCAGTGGCCTTTTTGGCCGCATGTTCCTCCCAAAATGAGAAGAGGCCATTAATAATGTTGACCGTCCAAATTGCGATTCCAAGGTCGACGGTTCCCGCCAGAATGGCAATCACACCACTGACCCACAGCAGCATGGCCATTAGTGAAGTGAAGTTTTTAAGGAAGGCGATTAAAACCGATTCCTGCTTACCTTTCTTGATGACGTTGGATCCGTTTTTTTGTAACTTTTGTTTGGCCTCGCTGGTAGTTAGACCTTTGGTGCTCGATGTGTCTAGCGTGCTAGTGAGATCTGACAATGACATTTTGGCGTAATCATCGTCAGTTAGAATTTTGTTATCCAATGTTTCTCACCCCTTTTTCCAAATATCGCTTAGAATGTGCTTCTAAACAACCGTGGACTGATTTTAGCCTCTTTTTTTAAAAAAGCAATAGAAAAAACTGACTTTCGTAAAATAAATTAATTTAACCTGGGTCAGGGTGAAACCATCACGATTAAGTAGGAATAATTGCCGCCCTTCTGCTTTTGAATTATCATAAAATTAACTACTTCAAAGGAGTCTTAAAATGGTTAAATTCATTGAACGTGAACATAAATTTTCACCAGCCGATTCTGACTTCGTGGACCGCAAGTTCATCGATGTGGCCTATGCGGAAGGCAAACGACACAAACTTGACGTTTACCTCCCAAACGAAAAGCGGGACCGTTATCCGGTCATCATTGATGTGCATGGCGGTGGGATGTACTTTGGACAGAAGAGTTCCTTTAAATTAAACGGTGCTTTGGAACTGTTAAAGCGCGGTTATGCGGTTGTCAGTCCCAATTATTCGCTTAGTTACATGAAACCATTTCCCACCGCAATCTACGAATTAAAAGCCGTGGTGCGCTTCGTGAAAGCTCACGCTGATAGTTATCACTTTGATAGTAACGCAGTTTTCATGATGGGTGAATCATCAGGGGCTCAATTAGCGATGTTACTGGCAGCTTCTGAAGCCAGTGGCCACCTTGAAAGTGATTTTGGTAGTCATTTTGACTATTCAAGTCAGGTTGATGGCGTGATTTCTTCGTACGGATTGTACGAAATGGATCTTTTAAAGCCGGAGTTTGAGGCGCTCGGTCAAAAACCCAATTTTTATGAAACCGGTGACGCCGACTCTTTTGAGGGTGCCATGCTGGGATTTCACCGACCGATTGACGTTCCTGATTTAGTTGCCGAGGCCAATCCGATGACGTACCTAAATGAAGCAATGGTTCCGGCACTTCTGTATGCGGGAACTGGTGACCGCGTTGTTCCTTACGTTCAGACGATTAACATGGCGGCCGAACTCATCAAGTTCATTGGCAAACAGAACGTTGAGGTTCACATTGTTGACGGTGTTCCCCACGGTCCGAGTGGTTTTATGAATGAGACCGTGTTTGACCAGAAGGATCAGTTCATGAAACGAGTTATAAAACAAAAGAAAAATGCATCCCACTAGGATGCATTTTTGTTAATTAATGAAAGAAATGGGCAATCGTTCCGTTTTGAACTAAAACGGAGACTCCCAAAAGGATGTACACGATTGATGACAGGTAACGGCCGTATTTTCCTAACAGATTTTTAATCCGTTTATTGTCCTCAATGAGGATGGCACAGAAGAAAAAGATGACCGCCATGATGAGCATGGTGATTAGGGCCACCAGTAATTCTAGATTAGTCTTTCGGATGAAGATGGGGATGAAGACGGCAACGTTATCAGCACCACACGCGGTGATGGTGATTGCCACGACTTTCATCACGATTTTGAATTTCGATCCCTTACTGGTACTGATGTCACTACTAGAGTGGGGTTTGGGTGGAAATAACTCCTTAATTCCAAATAAAATGGGGAAGATCCCAAGAAGGCCGAGAATCCACATCTGGGGAACAGCCCCGAGAATCCGTGCAATCGCCATTGGTAGGATAGTTAATCCTACCGTTCCAATTAAGTCACCGGTTAGGACTAACTTGGGATTCCTGTATGCTCCTAACAAGAGGACTAAGACGAGTAAGTAATCCAGATTGGTTGAAAAATAAGCCACGATTGAGCTGAAAATAATTTCGATCATTAATTCACTCCTTAAAATGCTCGAACGGCAATGACGATGCCATCGGCGACGAAGAACAAGGCCAATAAGATGACCATTTTTGAGGTGGAGACAAACGACAGAATGGTGAGGGCAACTGAAACGATAATGCCCAAAATCCCGAGGCCAATCACGACTACGTGGTACCACTTCCGAACTTTAGGAATGAATCTGACCGTTAAAAGTTCGGTGAGGGAGTCCACGATTATCCAGGCAAATATTAAGATCAGGACCACGTGAAAGTTCAAGAATTGATGAAAAAACAAGATGGTACTGATTACGATTTCAATCGTTCCCGTTACAATCAAGGTCTTATTAATCACATTGAAATAGTTGGACAACTCGTAGTACAGAACGTAGCGATAGATTCCGGCTAGTAGGGTTCCAAGCGCCATAATGGTGATTAAAGAGCCAATTGGTCGGATAAATAGGAGGAACGCAACAAATAAAAAGTAGAGTCCGACTACAAGTGAGAAGGAGTCGAAGCGTTTGTTTTTGGTGGTGAGCATGGGGGGTGTTCTCCTTATTGATAGAATAAATCTGCAGAAAACCTGCAGAAAAGATGATGTAAAAACGTTGATTTGATAGTCTTTGTGTACTTAAGGGTGCTGAAAACCTGCAGAAAACATGAAGAAAACCTGCAGAAAAAATTAATGATTTTGCTTTATTTTCTCACAGTTTTGGGTCTGACCAACAATAAATTAATCAGAATCATGGCAATTAAAATGATGAGTCCCATTGGCAAATACGTATTTTCACCCATGATACCAACGAGTGGTGAAACAATTCCACCCATGGCGTTTTGCGTTAGACCCACAAGAGCTGAGGCACTGCCGGCGTTCTTACTGGCAGCGTTCATGGCGACGGTCGTGGATAACGTCAGCATGGCACCGATAAAGATGAGAATGATGAAGACTAGGATAATAACCACTAACAGGTTTTTAAACCAGATGGCACTGAGAATCAGGATGAAACTAGTGATGATGGTGGCCTTAATGAACCATTTTAATAGGGTGATGGAGTCGGTTTTCATTACCAAACGACCCGGCAACGCACTACCAATCCCAATTGCAACTCCGTTTATGGCGTATAAGAAGCTAAATTCGGTGACTGACATGTGAAACTGACTCTGAAAGACAAAGGAAGAGGAAGAAATGTAGCTAAATAGCGACCCGTAGGCCAGTCCGGTTGCGAGCACCAGGCGGAGAAACTTGGGATCCTTTAGTAGGTAAAACATCTGTACTTCGGATTGAAAAAGGGAACCGGTGCTGCGGTTTTCGGGCGTCAAGGTTTCGGGAATGCCAAAGAGGCACATGAAAACGATGACGATTCCGATCACCCCTAAAATGAGAAAGATTCCCTGCCAGTCGGTAATTTTAATGATTAAACCACCAAAGATGGGAGCAATGATTGGGAAGATGCCGTTAACAGCAGTCAATAGTGAATAAAAACGGGTCAGGATTTTTCCTGAAAACATGTCACGAGCGACGGCTCTAGAAATGACTTGACCGGTTGCTCCAGCGATTCCTTGAATGAGTCTTAAAGTGATTAAGGCATAGATATTGGGAATGAACGCGATCATTGCAGATGAGACACTAAATAGGACAAAACCGATGATTAGTAGTGGTTTTCTACCATAATGGTCACTTAAGGGGCCGATGATGACTTGTCCAACCGCCAGGCCAATCAGACAAGCAGTGATGCTTAGTTGCATCATGGAGGCGTTGGTGTGAAACGTTGCCATCATCTGTGGAAGAGCCGGCATGTATAGGTCCATTGAGAGTGGACCAGTTGCGCTCACGATCCCAAGGAGGACCGCTAACCAAATGACATGACTTTTCTTTGTTTCCATTTTTTCATCCCTAGTAAAAAATTTGCGATCAATGACGCACTAATTGCTATTATAAGGTATACTTACTAAATATATAAAGGAAATTTTCGGGATGGATTTCATCCCTGACAAATCATTAGTGATAGAATAAAATTATACATAATGATTGAGGAGAATCTGAAATGAAATTTTTTAAGAGCGTCATGAGTTGGGTGATTCCGATTGTGATTGGACTGATCCTAGCCTTAATAATCAGACAATATCTATTTACGCTGGCCAAGGTTGATGGACCGTCGATGCAGCCGAACCTTGAAAATGGGGAACGGATCATGGTCTTCAGACAGGCGAAGATTAAGCATCGAAGTGTCGTCGTGTTTAATGCGGCGGGAGAGGATCCCACTGCTGCCCCAAACACCGACTACGTTAAGCGGGTGGTTGGACTTCCTGGTGATACTGTTGCCTTTAAGGGTGGCAGTATCTACGTTAACAACAAGAAGGTTAACCAGGATTACATCAGTAAGAGTCAGCAGCAACAGGGAACCTACTACAACCGGATGCCTGGTGACTGGGATCTAACTAGTTTATCCAAGAACTGGCCTAAGAATAAGGGCGCTGTCAAGGTGCCAAAGGGAGAGTACTTCGTTTTAGGTGACCACCGCAGTGTCTCAAATGACAGTCGTTACTGGGGCTTTGTTCCAAAGAAGAAGGTCGTTGGGGTTGTCAAGACCTTCCCATGGAGTACCACCAAGCAAAAGCGGTATAATATTAATGAATTAGGATATTAAATCAATAAAAAGCTCATCATAAATATGATGAGCTTTTTATTTAAATTAATTTTTGGGGGATTATATGAAGGGATTGATGAAGAAGCTTTTATTTGTGATGTGTCTGCTTTTTGTTGGAGTAGTCGTCATTTTTTACCTTTTAGAATTTATGAAATCAAATCAAAATGAGACCCAATCATCAAAACAAGCACACGCCTATCAGGTAGTTGACAACAAGGATTACTCACGGGGCTATTATCCATACGAATCGGCCTATAAACCAAATGAGAACTATCCGAACACTTTACATACGATTCGGGGTGACGGTCATTCTGACTTTGTTACCCAGTACTTTTTACCTACTTATACCAGTAGATACGCGCGTTTGAACGACCGCAATCACCGGTTGATGCGTAATCCACAGAGTGTGGTGCTACATGGACAGTATGCGTACGTTATGTACACCTTCTACGGTGGCTCCAACACCGGGTTCGTGGTGCGTTATGATTTGAAAAAACTAAACGAATTGGGATTTGACCTGCCAGGCTATATGGGGAAGTTTCGTCATAGTAAGACCGAATTGGCCGCCATCAAGGTTGGGCCCGTCTTTCACACGGGGCACGGGCAGTCGATGGCCTATAACCCTAAGAATAAACAGATGTGGTTTATCAAACAGAATGGGTTTAAGCCGGTTGTCCAACGTCTGAACATGGAGACTTTAAAGCCAGAACAAAAAGTCAGAGCACAGGTTCAGTCGACCATTCCTGGTAAGGTTCCAATGGGAATGGTCCTCGCCTTTGATAAAACCGGTCGGGCGTATTTTTACAGCATTACTCATCACGGCATCGCTCCAAGGGGAGCCGTCAAGATTTATCGCGGTCAGATTAACGAACGGGGAGCTAAGTTCAAACTAATTCCGCAGTTAATCCGACACGCTCCTGGGATTGTACCCCAGTCACTGGCGTATAACGGTCAGAATAATAACCTTTACCTCGTTTCTAATGGTGGGGTCATGCGAATTCCGGTCAGCAAGTTAGGTCACCTCAAGACCAGCGACATCCGGACGATTATTACCGACGGTCACCGCGAGTTTGAGGGACTGTCGTTTGAAAACGGGAAGGGCATGCTACTGGTAAACCGAGGTCCCGAACTGATGCGGATGACGAATCCTAATTTTTAGTCCCTTCGCTTGTAAAACGATTAGTTGAGACTTAGAATTACAATTAACTAATTAATCGAAAGAAAGGACAAAAATAATGACAGAATTTAACCACCCAATTACACCAGATGACGTTGATCAAATGCAGGCCGATCTGGAAGTGCAACCAAAAAATGAAGTGATCTCACGGGCCATCATGACCAACGGGATTGATAAAGCTTCAGAGGACCCTAATACGGCGGTGCGCTTAAACCGCACCTTTTCAATTGACATTGATACGGGAACGGTTTCTAATCAGAAACACAGTGGCCGCTGTTGGCTATTTTCATTGTTAAATACTTTGAGACACAAATTTGCGGTTAAGTATAACAAGAAAGACTTTGAGTTATCCCAAAACTATCTGTTCTTCTGGGACAAGATTGAACGGGCTAACATGTTTTACGACCGGATGATTGCACTGGCCGATCGTAAAACGAGTGACCGGGATGTTGATTTTTATTTGAGTATGCCAGGTGAAGACGGTGGTCAATGGGCCATGGCTGCGGCACTGGTTCAAAAGTACGGCGTTATGCCAAAAGAGGCCTTTCCTGAAACGGCTGTGACTGATGACACCACTGATTATGATGAAGTGATGGACAGAAAGTTACGTCATGACGGGATGGTCCTCAGAAACTTGGTTAATTCCGATGCCTCAGACGATGATATTAATCAAATGAAACAGAAAATGATGACAGAGGTCTACCGCATGACGGCTTACTCATTTGGTGTTCCACCAAAGACCTTTGACCTTGAATATCGTGATGATGATAAGAAGTATCATTTAGACCAGGGTCTGACTCCCAAACAATTTTACGACAAGTACATCGGCGTTGACCTAAACGATTATGTCGTTTTAACCAACTCACCTGACAAGAAAATGGATGAGATGTATTCCCTTCCAAGTCAAAACAACGTTGAGGGTGGCATGCCAATTGAGTTCTTGAACGCTCCAATGGACGAACTGAAGGAAGCCGCCATTAAGCAACTTAAAGATGGCGAGACTGTTTGGTTTGGAAATGATGTTTTGCATCAAATGAACCGACAAAAGGGTTACTTGGATAGCAAACTCTACCGTCAATCTGCCTTATTCGGGGTTGATATGACCATGACCAAGGCTGAACGCCTCAAGTACCACGAAGCTGAAGTTTCCCACGCCATGACGTTGACCGGTGTTGATTTAATCAACGACGTTCCAACGAAGTGGAAAGTTGAAAACAGTTGGGGCAAAAAGGTGGGAGACGACGGCTACTTCGCGATGACCGACGAATGGATGCAGGATTTCGTTTACGAAGTGGTTGTTAAGAAGAGTTATCTAAAGCACACCCAAAAAGAGGTTCTGAAGAAAGCCCCAATCAAGTTGGATCCATGGGATTCATTACAATAAAAATTGATTTAACACCCTTCCGATGTGGAGGGTGTTTTTTATGGATTATTTTATTCCATATGATAATATATAATTATAAAAAAGCAGTCGCATTGATATACAGCTGCCAGTACAATGGCTTCATACTTTAATGAATCGTTATTGGGATGCATAGCTAGGACAGTTATTGGTCACAAAATGTTATTGGTAAAAACACGTAAATATTCCATTTTTGGTTTTAACGTAAGTTCGTTTCACAGTAGGTTACCTCTTTTTTTAGATTTACATTCGTTGTTTTGACATGAAAAAAGTGTTTGTGACATTATACACTATTACAATCCATTTAACAGCGGGTTAAAATTCCAAAACACCGCTACTAAGCGGTAGACACCGATTTATATTGCTTGTATAATTTGCATCAATAATTATTAAACAAGCAGTAGAATAGGTGGGAGAGTAGGATGAAGTGGTTTTTAAAAATTGGATTGTACGTCGTTGAATTTATGATATTTGGATCGTTATCTTTGGTACTAATTAGTCTCCCCATCGATTACTTTCCGATGCTAATACTGCTTTTCTCCAGTTTGGCATTCTTGTTAATCATTAATCAACGTGTTCAGAGTACAATTAATCATCATTATCGATATAAATGAACAAATAATAAAAAGTGTTCCGTAGTTGTGAACGATGTTTACTAATCGCCAACTATGAAACACTTTTATTTTTTCAAAAACAATTGATAAACTAAGATCGCGATTACTATGGCGGCAAAGACCACAGTTGCGACCTGCGGATTGGCAATCAGGGCGTTGACTAATCGATGAAGAATCGAAAAACTGTGTACACCATGTAGTCCAAGGACAAAGTAAGAATTCATTTTCATCACCTGCTATTTCATGCGAAGTACATATTATTTTAATCCATCGTTAGCAAAAAAGTAAGCAAAGTCTTTTAAAATTATGTATTATAGACGTATAAAACCTAGGAGGATCTACAATGGCAATTGATTGGATGTTAATTTGGCACATTATCGTCATCGGTAATGCGATTTTTGCGATTATTACCGTGTTCAGGCAACCCCGAGACATCGCCGCAACGTGGGCATGGCTTTTAGTACTGGTATTTCTACCATTACTAGGTTTCATTATTTACGCTTTCTTTGGGAGAAAACTACCTAAGAGTAAGTTCTTTCGGTTAAAGGGTAGCGTGAAAAAACACGTGAGACACGAACTTAGTGAAGAAAAAGCAATGCTTAAAAAACCGAAAGATGCTGACACACCATCAAAACGGATTGCGTGGGAGTCAGCTAACATGGTTCGCATGTTTATGAATTCTGATACGTCTCCGCTCTATGACAACAACAAAATCGACGTTTTCACTAATGGCGACAAGTTGATGGATCAGATGTTTTCAGACATTAAGAACGCGAAAAGTTCCATTAACCTTGAGTTCTACACTTTTTATGCTGATAAAATTGGGAAAAAGGTCTTAGCGGCATTGGTTGAGAAGGCCAAAGAGGGCGTTGACGTCCGGGTCATCTATGACTCATGGGGTTCAATGGGAACCACACAAAAGTTCTTTAAGCCGCTGTTTGAAGCGGGCGGTCATGCTTACCCATTTTTACACACCCATTCTAATTTCTTTGATTTCCGGGTTAACTTTCGAGATCACCACAAGATTTTAGTGATTGATGGTGAGCATGCTTACGTCGGTGGGTTTAACATCGGCGACCAGTACATGGGTTGGAGCAAGAAATTTGGCAATTGGCAGGACTGTTCAATTCGAATTCACGGAAACGCCATTTATGGACTCCAGTCCCAGTTTATTTTGGATTGGAACGCCACTGATGGGAAACTCCAAATTAATCCCAACAACCCAGAAATGATCAAGAAGTACTATCCAATCATTCATACCGACGGTGAAGCGGTCATGCAGATTGTTTCCAGTGGCCCTGATACCAGTATGGAACAGATTAAGATTGGCTATATTAAGATGATTGAAATGGCCAAACACAAGGTCCAGATTACTACGCCATATTTAATCCCTGACCCATCGGTCTTAGACGCCCTGAAGATTGCGTCCATGTCAGGAGTGGACGTCCAAATCATTGTGCCAGACATGCCAGATCATCCGTTCGTATACCGTGCCACCCAGTACTATGCACGTCAGTTAACCAAACTGGGGGTCAAAGTCTACTACTACAATAACGGCTTTATGCACGCTAAAACGGTGGTCGTTGATGATAAAATTGTCTCAGTTGGGTCCGCTAACATGGATTATCGTAGTTTTAAACTAAACTTCGAGATTAATTCATTTACCTATGATGAAGCATTTGGAAAACAAATGGGAGCAATTTTTGAAGAGGACTTGAAGAATAGTACCCTTCAAACAACAAAGATGTTTGAATCAGAGTCATGGTGGTTAAACTTCAAGCAACACTTTAGCCGCTTGTTGTCACCAATTCTATAAAAATAACAAAAGACACTAGACGATTTCGTCTAGTGTCTTTTATATCGGGGAAATGGACATCAATGATGTTCATTTTTGTTTTGGGTTATTTTTCTGGGTCAGTGGCAACCAGTGCACCTGCCAGGTTATGCATATCTGGTTCTTGAGCGGTAACGATCA
The DNA here is from genome assembly GCF_059901175.1 of Fructilactobacillus sp. X3R5C2. Lineage (NCBI taxonomy): Bacteria > Bacillati > Bacillota > Bacilli > Lactobacillales > Lactobacillaceae > Fructilactobacillus > Fructilactobacillus sp. X3R5C2. The sequence goes on along the minus strand of NZ_JBWXVC010000005.1, from coordinate 31,260 downwards.
ATTGTTGATTGACGAAGGCCATTTGACCAATGTCACTCATTTCTCTCCCGTAGCCAGAACCCTTTACACCACCGAATGGTAATGCTGGAAGGGAAGCGAGGAAGTTGTTAACAAAGACCATCCCGGTTTCAATCTGGTCGGCAACCTTGGCGCCGTGTTGGGGATCGCCAGAGAAGACGATTCCACCTAGTCCATAAGGGTTGTCGTTTGCAAGGTCAATGGCTTCTTGTTCACTGTGGGCCTTGTAGACCGAAGCAACTGGACCAAAGAATTCAGTGGTATAACCAGGGTTAGACTTGTCGATGTCGGTAAGAATGGTTGGCATGAAGAATTGACCCGGGAGATCAACTGGTTTGTTGCCATAGACCACCTTAGCACCGGCTTTAATGGTGGCATCAACTTGGGATTGAAGTTTGTCCTTAGCCTTCTTGGAGTTCATTGGAGCAAGCGTTGTGGATGGGTCCATTGGATCGCCCATTTTAACCTTACTGAAGTCTTCCTTTAATTTCTCAACAAACTTGTCGTAGACGTTGTCCATGACGATGAAACGTTTGTCAGAGCAGCAGACCTGACCGTCGTTATAGAGACGAACCCGCCAAGCAATGTCTTCCGCTTTGTCTAAATCAGCGTCATCTAGAATCAGGAATGGATCCATTCCACCCAGTTCCATTGAGTTTTTCTTGAGGTTCTTACCAGCAGCCTCAGCGACTGAAGATCCACCTCGTTCGGAGCCAGTTAGTGCTACTCCTTGAACCCGTTTGTCTTCGATGGCTTTTGTGACCTGGTCGTATGATAGGAACATATTGGTTAAAGCGCCCTTTGGTGCCCCAGCCTTTCTGATGACGTCCGCAAATGATTGAGCTGAGTCTGGGATGTTTGAAGCATCCTTTAAAATCATTGGGTTTCCGACCATAAAGTTGGGAGCGAAGACTCGCATAATTTGGTAGTAAGGGAAGTTCCATGGCTCAACCATGACTAACGTCCCGAGGGCGTGGTAGTGAACTTCAGCCTCACCAGTTACAATTGAAGAGATGGCCTTTGGTTGAAGCAATTCTTCGCTGTGGTCGGCGAACCAATCAGCAATGATGGCACAAAGTTCAACTTCACCTTGAGATTCGCGGAACAACTTGCCCATTTCAATGGTAGCGGTCTTAGCTAGATCGTCCTTGTTGTCACGCAAAGCCTTGGCAACGTTGTGAAGGATTTTAGCTCGTTTTTTAATGTCTTGTTTTTTAGTACTTTGATAAAGCGCTTCGTCAGTTTTTAGGACTTGCTCTAATTCTGCGTCGGTAGCGTTTGGATAAGTCTTAATTGTTTCGTTGTTAAATGGATTTACAGTCTCATATGCCATAATAACTCTCCCTTATTATAAATAAACTTGAATTAAACTTTAGTGACCAAATAACTATGAGAATCAGTTAGCTAACTCGGATCTCACCTTGAGTATAATCCATTCGGAAGCGGTTACAATGAAATTGGCTTAATTGTTTTGAAAAAATTATTTACCTATATATTTACGAAAAAGATACAAAAATCTTGCAAGTGGGAAAAGAACAAAAAATAAATATATCCTTGATAAGGGGAGAATATAATGAATAAGTTAGAAAAGTATGTCTTAGATAGAGATAAAAAAGAACCCGGCTTTAAGAGTGGGGTTCAAAAAGAAGAAGGCAATTAGAAGGTGCTGTTTCAGTTATGAAAGCACGAAAAGATGCGGGATATTCTCAAAGAGAACTTGCTAAAAAGGCTAGAATTCCTCAGTCAACTGTTAACCGCGTTGAGAAGGGTGATAACGTTAGTGTAAAGACGCTTTCAAAAATTGCGACGGCGTTAGGTAAAAAAACTTAGTATTACCATTTCTTAAAAAAGCCCCAAAATGAACTTTCAAATTCATTTTGGGACTTTTTGTTATTTAATGTTTAGTATCCACAAGAAGACTAGGAAGATAATTGCTAACGAGTACATCATCCAACCGACTTCTTTACCACGTTTAGCGGCAATCATGGTAATTGGGTAGGCGATGAAACCAAGTGCAATTCCGTCAGAGATACTGTACGTTAGTGGCATTCCAATTGCGATCAGAAAGGCTGGGGCTGCCACTTCAAACTTGTTCCAATGAATGTTACCAAGTGACTTGGCCATCAAGATTCCAACGATAATTAGTGCTGGAGCAGTGACTTGACTGGTAATGACGGTCAAAAGTGGTGAGAAGAACATCGCTAACAAGAATAGAATTCCGGTCACAATGACGGTAAAACCAGAACGACCACCAACTGCGATGCCAGCTGAAGATTCGACGTAGGCACCCATTGGCGAAGTTCCAAGAAGTGAACCAACCAGCATGGTAACGGAGTCGGCACCTAAAGCACGACCAATGCGGGGAATCTTGTTGTTTTCCATGTAGCCAGCCTGTTCGGCTAATCCAACTAACGTTCCGGCGGTATCAAAGAAGGTTACCAAAAGGAACGTCAGCACAACGACAATTAACTGGGGCGTGTTGATCTTGTCAACGTTGAATAATCCTACTAGGAAAGTGGATTTAATGCTTGGAACCGCCGAGACGATTCCGGTAGGCATTTTGATTAATCCGAAAAGGACTCCAATTACGGCTGAAGCAACCATCCCAATGAAAATTGAGGGTGGGACGTTAGCGGCCATCAAGAACAAGGTGATGACTAAGCCGGCAACCGTCAGTAAAGTGAGTGGGTTACTGAACGAACCAAGTCCAACCAGCGTGGACTTGTTGGCAACCACTAGTCCGCCATTGTTTAACCCTAAAAAGGCAATGAACAGGCCAATCCCACCCGCAATGGCTGACTTTAAGTCAGATGGGATCGAATCGATGATCTTTTCTCGCAACTTGAGCAAGGTCAAGATGACGAAAAGAATGGAGGCAACAAACACGCCGGCTAGTGCGGTCTGCCATGGAATCTTCATCCCAATACATACGGAGTACGCAAAGAAGGCGTTGAGCCCCAGACTGGCGGATAATGCAAACGGATAGTTTGCGATGATTCCCATTAGGAAACAGCCAAAGGCAGAGGCGAGGGCCGTTGCCGTAAAGACGGCACCTTTATCCATTCCTGCGGCACCCAAAACGTTCGGGTTTACGAATAAAATGTACACCATGGAAACAAAAGTCGTAACTCCCGCAACCGTTTCACGGGTGAAGTTAGTTCCTAATTCCTGAAAGTGAAAAAACGAGGCAATTCGATTAGCCATTTCCACAACTCCTATCAAATTAATATTCGGTTTTTCAAAAACGAATTACGATAATAGGATAACACAAAGTTAAAATGTGTCAAATCACGAACGATACTAATTACAAGGCAAAAATCGTGCATTAACGTCCGTTGACATGTTTGTTAGAATTAGAGTATGAATGGAGTTTTAGAGATGAAGAAGATTTTATTATTAGGAAATACTCCGGCCGAACAAATGGTCTTTAACTACTTTAATAGAAGTAATAAATTTCAGGTTTTTGAGATTACCGCGGGCGATTTTACTAAGGAACGGACGTATCGGGGACACTTAAAGGATGTTGATATCGTGGTTTCTTTTCTGGGACCGATGGACGTTGATTTGGACATGGAAGCGTTGTTTTCCGTGATTTATTCGCACCGCCTTCAACTAGAACGAGTTATTTTTCTTTCGGTAGCAGGCATTGACAAAGAAGTTGACGGGGAACTGGATTATCCCGGGGTTGAAGATGTTTCCGAATTTTTAAAGCAGCAGCAGTATGCCATAAAAGTAATTGATGAATCAGAAATTCCATACACCGTTTTTCGCCTGGTTAACGTAGTTAATACCAAACACAACGATGGTTACACGATTGATGAGGGAAAGTCCGTTCCGGTTGGAGACGTTTCCCATGAAACGGTTGCACATTTTGTAATTGACGCAATCGTGAACGAGAAATTTATCAATCAGTCACAAGCACTCATTGAGGAGCGTTCAGAAAGGAAAGCATAATGGCACTACAATTTGTCTTAGGCAAAGCCAGTAACGACCATTTTAAAAAAGTGGTCGGAAATCTTGATCAGTCCATGCAGCAACATCCAAATGATGCTTATTTTTATTTGGTACCGAATCACATCAAGTTTGAGTCCGAACTAGGGACGCTGAAACAATTGAATCATAAGCAGCGGAGCACATTTGCTGAGACACGGGTCCAGGTCTTTTCCTTTTCACGATTGATGTGGTATTTTCTTGGCAACAGTAAGGAATATCAACTACCTCGGCTTTCAAAAGATGCCATTAACATGATAATTTTCCAGATTATTGAAAATCAACAAGAGCAATTATCCGTATTTAAGGGTGAAGGAGCCCAAACAGGTTTTATTTCGCAGGTGGCTGATCAGATTAACGAACTGCAGCAGGGTAAGATTGACCCCGATACGCTGGATAAGATTGCTGATCTTGATCCTGGAACGATTAATCCCGAATTACAGGGAAAACTGAAAGACATTAGCGTGATTTATCGCGAATTCTTGAAAAAAACGGACGGAAAATACGTCTATAGCTCACAGACTTTGACAATGTTAAACCAGTACCTACTGAACACCGACCTGTCCCAGATGCATTTTTACATCAGTGGTTTCTCCCAATTTTCTGCTTCGGAACTAGACATCGTCAAAACGTTGATTGATAAGGCCAAAGACATCACGATTGACCTCAACTTGGACCGTTCGTATCCAAATGAAATGCCCGATAACTCGGCCTTCTTTTTGCGTTCGGGAAGACTGTACAACCAGCTGTACCAGTACGCTAAGGCAAGCGGTGTCAAAATCATGACCGATCAGTACGCGGGCGACTGTCGTTGTAGTGACGGCATTAAGGAACTGGAAGACTACTGGATTTCAAGTAGTCAGGTGGGCTCCACAATTTCGCCGAACACGAATGGCAACTCGGACCTCGAACTTTTTCAGGCTGATTCCAATTACGACGAGTTGATGAACATTGCGACCATGATTCGTCAGATGGTTGCTACGGGCCGTTTTCGTTACTCCGATTTCATGGTAGTGACTAGACATCTAGACAAGTATCAAAACGTTATTGATCCCATTTTTCAGATGCAACAAATTCCGTATTTCGTGGACATTCAGAAACACATGGACAATCATCCCTTAGTGGAACTAATCGACGCGTTGTTTTCCACCTATCGTACCGATCGGAAACGGAATTACCGCTACGACGATGTGATGCGATTACTAAAGTCAGAATTGTTACTGCCAAGGGATCAAGACGGAAAGCCGATGAACATTGATCGTTACCGTCGCTGTCTTTCGTTGTGTGAAAATTTAGTCCTAAAGAATGGCTACGAGGGGAAACGTTGGACTCAGGACGAAGACTGGGAGTACGCCGCTGTTTCTGATAATGATACGGGGATTGTGTCAAATCGAAATAAGGAAATCTCCACTGACATCAACGTCATTCGCCACTTTGTAAAAGAAACGTTACCACCATTTTATAAGAAAATGGCGAAGGCCAAGACGGGGAAAGATGCTGCCAACCTGCTGTACCAATTTTTGGATAAAAATGGTGTAATTAATGAACTAAAACACTGGCAGGATCATGCCACTGAACGTGGTGACCTACAGGAAGCTGGTCAGTCGGAACAAGTTTGGAACACACTGTGCGGTTTACTGGACGACTTTGTTACTTTTTTGGGTGATCATCCCTTTGAAATGGACACCTTCCTGGACCTCTTAAAGGCTGGTTTTGAAGGGGCTTCGTACTCCCAGATTCCATCAACCTTGGATCAGGTCACAATCTCTGAAACCGGACTAGTCCAATTGAACGATAAAAAAGTGACCTTTGTAATGGGAGCTGACGACAATAGCATGCCAGCCACGATTGAAAACAATAGTCTTTTTAACGACGCTGATCGTGACCAGATGAATGATCACTTTACTAATGACCAGTATTTAAATGACAACAGTGAGACCCAGATGGTCAACGAACCCTACTTAAATTATTTAGCCTTCATGACCCCATCTGATAAATTGGTCTTTTCGTACAACTTGGGTGGCGGAAAGGAAGACGTGACTCAGTCCATCTCACCGTACGTCGCCAGAATTAGGGATCACTTTAACCTAAAAGAGCAACATGTAAGTGGGACGCCAGCATCTGATTCTAACGATGTTCGGCAGTTCATTGGTTCCAAGCGTGCCACCTTAAAGTTCTTGGTCAAGGCCGCACTCGATGCTAAGGTTAGTGGTAAAAAATTGAGTCCAGCTTGGAATCAGATTAAAGCGAACCTTGAAAATGACCCAACGATGCGGACCATCACGCAGAAGTTACTTGGTAGTCTGAAGTATGAGAACGTGCCAGCTTCTTTGAAGCCACAAATTGTGACGGGGGTGTACGGGAACACGATTAATACCTCCATTTCTAAGCTAGAAGAATTCTACTATGATCCGTACGAATACTTTTTGAAGTATGGACTACGACTAAGAGAACGAGACGAGTTTAATCTTGACCCCAGCAGTACGGGAACGTTCTACCACGAGTCCCTTGATGAGTTGGTCAAGAAGATTAATGCCAAACACATTGACATTACTAAGTTAACCAACGAACAGATTAAAAACATGGTAACTGAAATCACTGATACCATTATTGAAAACGACCCGAACCTGCAGTACGAAATCCTGAAGAGTTCCAATCGGATGGAGTACATTGCTAGGCAGTTAGTTCAAACTGTGATCCAGATGGCGACGGCACTTAGAGACCAGTCCCATTACACCAGAATGCGACCGAAAAACACCGAGGTCATCTTTGGTGAACCCGGAAAACCGAATGGCATTGACGGTCTGAACTTTGATTTAGGCAGTCAACACTCGGTGAACGTGCGGGGCCGAATTGACCGGATTGACCAGATGTTCATTGATGGGACTGAGTATCTCGGGGTGGTCGACTATAAATCCGGTGAAAAGAAGATTGATTTATCGGAAGCCTATGACGGAACGCGGATGCAGATGATGACTTACCTTGATGCGGTGCTACAAAATCAGGACAAGCTGTCTACTACTGACAAGGTGAAGTTAGCGGGAGCGCTTTACATGCACATCTTTGACCCGATTTTGAAGCCGCAGGACGTCAAGAATTTTGATGATCCGAAGCAGCTGGAAGCTGCATTGATGAAGGCTCATAAGTACACGGGCCTCTTGGTTAATAACGACGGTATGTTAAAAGACATGGTCAATAACGTTGACGATGCCGGTAATATTTATCCATATCAGTTTACCAGTAAGGGTGATTTATACAGTAATGCGGTCAAGACCAGCATTGTTGAACCACGTGACTTGGACCTTCTACTGAAACGGACTGAGGATCGGATTAAGAATGCCGGTAAGCAGATTTTTGCCGGAAACATTAAATTGGAACCGTCTCAGTATAAAGACCAATCCAAGATTATTTATTCTCCCTATAAACCGGTGATGCAGTTTGACCCATTATTAACTGAAAATAATTATCGCATTGTTAAGGACATGGGGAACAACAAGGACGTGATTGACTTCTTAAGAAAGGAGGCACGTGATAATGGCGAACAATAGTATGAATTTTACCCCCGAACAAGAAAAAGCTATTACGGAAAAGTTCCCGGGGAATGCGCTAGTGTCGGCCTCGGCTGGCTCGGGAAAAACCCGAGTGCTGGTTCAACGAGTCCTAAATAAGGTCGAACACGGCGTTGACGTCGATCATCTATTGATTGTGACGTTCACGAAGGCCGCTGCTAAGGAGATGCAGGACCGCATTAAAAAAGGTCTCCAGGATCAAATTAATCAGATCAGTGACAATGCACAAAAACGAAACTTGGTCAAACAAATTCGGAAGTTGTCAGTGGCCCACATTTCAACGATGGATGCTTTTTGTCAGTGGTTGGTCCAGAAGTACTACTACGCCATTGACCTAGATCCCAACTTTCGGATTTTGGCCGACCGAACGGAGCTGGAGATGCTCCGGGATACCGTTTGGGAAGACGTTCGCGAAGACCTGTACGGAGACGATGAGGATGGGTCATTTGCCAGATTAACCCGCAATTTTTCAAGTGATCGGGGTGACGACGGTTTAACCGACGTGGTTCTGGGACTTTATGATTTCGCAAACGTTGATCGAGATCCAGTGGCGTGGTTAGATAAGCTTTCAGGTTTGTACCAGATGGACGGTAGTATAACTCGGAGTGCGTTTTACCAGAAGTACCTCCTCCCAGAACTTCAAAACAAAATGAAGCAGGCTCTTAGTTTACTTGAACAGTCCCGTCAGGAATTTTTAAACGGTGCCATGTCTGATCGGGCCGATTTGGTTGAATCCGACATTAAAAAGTTGAATCAGATTTACGATCGGTTGAAAACGGCGGACTGGGATGCCCTCTATGATGTATTTCATGATTTTAAACTGGGAACCATGTCTCGGAAAAAGGTGGATGATTCCCAAAAAGAATTCAAGAAACGAGCCATGGAACTGCGTAAAAATGCTGATGATACGATCAAAAAGAACCTTACCAATCGGTACTTTTTTGCCAAACAAGCTGACAATCTGGATGTGATTCATCATTCTGAAACCATCGTTAACAAGTTAGTGGACGTCGTTAAGACGTTTTCGACGCGCTATGCTGAAGTCAAAAAACAAAAGCACGCCTACGAATTTATTGATATTGAACACTTTGCGTTAAACATTTTAACTGGGAACAGCAAGGACAGTCCTGAAATTCAACATCAGTTTCAGAACTACTTTAATGAAATCATGGTTGATGAGTATCAGGATAATAACCGACTGCAAGACGCCATTTTAAACGCCATGAAGAATCCGAAACACGAGAACATGTTCATGGTGGGTGACGTGAAGCAGTCGATTTATCGTTTCCGGTTGGCCGATCCCGGGATGTTTCTGGAAAAACTCGATAATTATCAAGAATCAGATAATCCGGATACGGCGGTCGTTTTGGCCGATAATTTCCGTTCGGCCAAAAACGTCGATGACTTTACCAACTTAGTCTTTTCTCAAATCATGGACCGGGGTCTTGGTGAAATGAACTATACCGGCAACGCCAAGTTGAAGTACGGGGCCACTTACTACGGTGATGACGTTCAATCAAACGCCAATATCATGATGTACGTTGATGATTCAGACCATGATGACGACGATCTGACCCTTGAACCAGACAGTAGTTCTGAAGGTCAGGTTAAAATGGTGGCCGATCAAATCCAGGACTTAATGAAAAAGAAGATGCAAATCTACGACAAGGCCACGCACGAGATGCGTGACATTCGTTACGGTGATATTGCCATCTTGGAACCAACCCGTAAGAACAATTTGGATATTTCCAAGGAATTTGCCCAAAAACAGATCCCACTTTCAATTGATGGTGGCGAGAGCTACTTTAAAACCACTGAAGTTCAGATTATGATGTCACTCTTACAGATTATTGATAATCCTTATCAAGATATTCCGCTCGCGGCGGTCCTGCGTTCGCCAATCGTGGGAATGGATGAAAATGAGATGGCTTATCTGCGAATTAACCACAAGACCGGTGACTATTTTACGTCGCTTCTTGATTTCTACCACAACTATCCGACACAGGAACCAACCGAATTCGGGAATTTGGTTTCCAAAAAAGTGCAGTTGTTCTTGGATCAATTGAATGATTTTAAGGACTTTGCGACAAAACATGAACTTTCAGATTTGATCTGGCACGTTTACAGTGTGACTGGTTTCTTGGACTACGTTGGTGGGATGCCAGCCGGAAAGAAGCGCCAGGCTAACCTGCACGCTTTATACGAACGGGCCGCTGAATACGAAAAGAGTAGTTTTAAGGGTTTATTTGCCTTCGTGCAGTTTGTCAAACGATTGCAGGACAAGGACGACGATTTAGCGGAGGCCCCTTCAGAAGTTGAGACCGACTCGGTCCACGTCATGACAATTCACGGTAGCAAGGGACTGGAATTTCCGGTGGTCTTTTTGATGGACGCCACCAAACGGTTCAATAACTCTGACAGCCGGGGAAACTACATTTTCAATAATAAATTGGGAATTGGGGTTAAATACTTAGACCAAAAAAAGCATGAACTGTTGCCCAGTTTGCAGTACGTGGCCATTAATGATTTAGAGTACAACAGTATGTTAGCCGAAGAGATGCGGCAGTTGTACGTTGCGCTGACTCGGGCTGAGCAGCAACTCTACATTACTGGGATTGTTAAGAACAAGAAGTCGGTCGAAGATGAGACCAAGAAGTGGGAGCGCGCCTATCAGAGTTCAGACCTGGTCTTAAATCAGTCCACGAGAAGTAGTGCGAATAACTTTATGGACTGGATTGGGGCCGCCCTTGTTCGTCACCCGAACTATTATCAGGACCGCGGAAAAGTTGATGCCACCCACATCTTAGAGAAGGATCCGACGAACTTTAAGGTCGAATTTGTGACGGCGAAGGATTTGAAGCAACCTGGGACGACCGAAACAAAGTCGGCCACAGAGGAACAGGAACTTCCAGCTGATCAAATTGATCAATCACAAATTAAGCAGATTATGGGGTTCAAATATCCATACAAAGCAGCAACTACTACCACGGCCTATCAGTCCGTTTCGGAAATCAAACGATTGTTTGATGATCCGGACAACATTCAGCTGGGAAGTGTCGCCGAGAGTCGCAACATGATTTTAAGACGAACGCGATACAATAACTCAACGTTTATGCAGCCGCAGTTCATGCAATCAGTCGGACAACCCAACTCGATGGAGATTGGAACGGCAACGCATTTGATTTTGCAGAAGATTAACGTCAAAGAACCAGTTAATCACGTGACGGTTTCAGAATTATTAGCGCAGCTGATTAATGATAAGTTAATTACGCCGGAGGTTGCCAAAAAGGTCAACGTTGATTCCGTTGTCGAGTTTTATCAAAGTGACCTAGGCAAACTAATTAAGGCTCATCCCGATCAACTTCATCGGGAAGTTCCGTTTTCACTGCTGGTTTCAGCCGACCAAATCTTCTCTGAATTTGAAAACGATTCAAAACAAAAGTTGTTGGTCCACGGAATTATTGATGGTTATCTTGATTTAGACGATGGACCCGTTCTGTTTGATTACAAGACCGATTTCGTTAATCCGAAGAAGCCGGATGAAAGTGTCAAGAAGATCATTGACCAGTATCGTGGTCAGGTAAATATCTATGGAATTGCTTTATCAGACATTTTGGGTAAACCAGTTAAAGACGAATATTTATACCTGCTATCAAATAATACTTTGCAGCTGGTTAGGGCTAAAAAATAAATAATAATAACGTCAGTCAAAAATGATTGGCGTTTTTATTTTAATAAAAAGCGAACAATATTGGCTAGCCGACTTAATTGATTCAAAGAAAAACGAATGATAAAATTTGTGGTAACTTAATGATTTACCTAATGTAATTTAGAATTTTCGTAATTGAGGAGGCGTTCGAATTATTCGTTGTGAAGGATTCTTTCAGTGGTATACTTGAAATAAGTTGCAAATACGACCATCAGACAGTAAACCAAACCAGTCGTTAATAATTGGAGGATAAAATGGAGCGAAATAAGAAGTATGCATTTGAGTCAATCCCAATTTCCGAACGAGACATGAACTATTGGGATATGTTTGCCACGTGGTTCGGAGCGAACGCTAACAACGGAACCTGGTTCATTGGTGGCGTGATTGCCGCCGCTGGTTTCTTTGGCGGAATTAGTTCCGCCGTCATTGCTTCGGCAATTGCTTTCGCGTTTTTGAGCATGGTGGGCTACATGGGATACCAAACGGGAGCATCGACCACGATTTTGTCCAGAGCTCCCTTTGGAATTCGGGGAAGTGTCGTGCCATCAGTCATTAACCTGACGCTCTTTATGGGGTGGACGGCCGTTAATACGTTTATCGCCGCCACGTCACTTGCGTATCTGTTTCACAGTATGTTTGGCTGGGCGTTGTTTGGTCAACCTGGCGGTTACTTTGGGATTATTGTTGGAATTATCATCATGAGCATTCTGCACTTACTTAGTATTATTGCTGGTCCCAAGTCCGTTCAAATTATCGAACGAATTGGAGTGATTTTGGTAATTATTTTTGTGATTATCGAAGTCATCGTGGTCTTTCGTGACGTTTCGTTTTCACAGATTGCCAAGTATCAAGTTCCAATGAAAGCCCGGATGCCATTTGGGGTCGCCCTCGATACGATTGCTGCGGCTGCCCTTGGCTGGGTAGTTGGTGGAGCTGACTTTACCCGGTTCACTTCCAGTAAACGCATTGCCACCCAGGCTCCATACGTCGGTGCCATTCTTGGGATGGTCAGTTTCGTCATCATCGGTCTGTGCACGACGCTGAGTGTTGCTTTGACGTCCGGGGTCTTTAATCCTAATAACTCCGATCCTAGTACGGTTGCTAATAAATTGGGACTGGGTGTCATCGCGATGGTTGTCATTGTTTTGACCAGTATGACTGCTAACGCCGTCAACATTCAGTCTGGTGGCTCCGCTCTAAATAACCTGATTCCTAAGATTAGTTTGAATAAATCGCTGTTCATCGTTACCATCTTGTCCATGATTTTGACGCTGGTTCCTTTGATTAACGGTAGTTTCCTTGATGCCTTTACCGCATTTCTAAACTATACTGGGATGTTCCTTGGTCCAATCATTGCCATCTTGGTGGTTGATTACTTTGGGTTGTCAGATGGGAAATACGATTTGAAAGCTTTAGAAACTCCCGCAGGGAAATATTGGTACAAAAATGGAATTAACTGGTTTGCGATGTTATGTATTGCCATCGGGGTGGTATTGTACATTGCGTTAAACATGTTGCCAATTATTAAGGCGACGGTTGGTGCCACCTTCATTTCCATGATTGTGATTGCCATTATCTACTATGTCGGTAGTAAGTTAATGAGAAAAGCGTAATTAAATAACAAACTAAAAAAGCATCAAATCATTATGTAATGATTTGATGCTTTTTTAGTTTTTATCAATGAATTGTTCATTTACGAAGCGATGATATTCTGGAACTCGATTCATTAATTCTTCGTGGTTTCCAAAGCCTAATATTTTGTGACGGTCTAGAAAGTATATTTTATCGGCATTTATAATGGTTGAAAGTCTGTGTGCAATGGCAATAATTGTTTTGCCGGTCATCATCTTATCAATTTCATGTGTTACTAATTGTTCAGAATCAGAGTCCAGACTAGAAGTTGCTTCATCAAGAATTAGGAATTTAGGATGTTTTAAATATGCTCTAGCAATTTGTAATCGTTGTCTTTGTCCTCCAGATAATTTAAGTCCTTGTTCACCAATGATTGTTTTTATTCCATCTGGTAATGATGATACACAATTTTCTAAATCAGCAATTTTAATTGCTGTTGATATTTCTGATTTGCTTGGGATATTTACTAAACCAAGAACTAAGTTATCATAAAATGTTCCAGAAAAAATAGTGTTATCTTGAGTTACTACTCCAAAAAGCGAACGCCATTGCGAAATAGAAAAATTAGAAGCGTCATTGTCATCAAACAAGAGTTTTCCATATTGGATTGGATAAAGTCTTGTTAATAAATTGATAATAGTGGTTTTCCCAGCGCCTGAGGGACCAACGATTGCAATTTTATCACCAGGAGTAAAATCCATTGAAACATTACTTAGTACTAGGTGATTTTCATAAGAAAAAGATACATTTTTTAATTTAATAACTGAATTTTTTGAAGTGTTTTTAATAACAGGATTTTTATAGTTATTTTCTGGACTTAACTGTAAGATTCTAGTAATTTGTTTTGTTGCTCCCTTTGCTTGCTTGTAGCTTGCATAGAAATCAGCTATGACATTAATTGGTCCAATTACTTGGAATAGATACATTAGAAAAGCGACTAGGGTTCCAATGGAAAGAGTTCCAGCTGATACCCGAACACCACCGTACCAAATGATTATAATAATCAATAAAAGTCCAAACATGGTTTGAATTGGACCTGTTATAGCAAAAATTGCATTCATTTTTAGTGATAAATGATAAAGTGCATTTACGTCTTTTTTGAATTTATTTTGGATACTATGTTCTGCGTTATTTAATTTAACCGCTCGAATGTTTCTAAGACTTTCAGAACTGGTTTCATTCATTTGAGCTAGTTTCTCTTGAGATTTAATTGAAACCTTCTCATCAATTATTCCAATTGGGATGGTAACCATCGCGTCTAGTGGAAATGCAATTAAGATAAGTAAAGATAGTTTCCAATCAAGTGAAAATAAAATTGCAAATGTTCCCACCACAGTAATTATTCCACTAATTGAAGAGGGAATTATTTCAGTAGTAAAGTTTTGAATTATTGAGGCATCATTAATAACTCTACTAGAAAGTTTTCCACTTAATTGGTTATCAAAATAGGTAGTTGGTAAATAAAGAAGATGATCTTGAATACGAGTGCGAATATTTGCAATTTGTTTGGCTCCTGAACGACTAAGCAAATATCCACTAATTGCTGTAAAAATGGCACTAAAAATTAGCAAGGCCAAAATTCCAATAATTGTCCACGTATTATTTTTTTGACTGAGTAACGATTTAATGTTGATAGCCTTACCAATTAATAGGGGAATAAATAAAGAAACTATTGTTCCAATCAGACTTAAACCGAGTCCAACGAAGAAGCCGGCATCTAGTTTAATGAAATTAATTTTTGTCTTTTTCATTATTTTCCTACTTTTAATTTATTTAAGAATTAATCATAATAAATGATTTTATACGATGACATTAATTTAATTTTGATTAGGAAAGAAACAGTTGATTTAAGACAGATTTAGGCACTGGCATCCATTTCCAAGCGTTATTATCTTTAATGCCTTGTAAGACAGTCATTAGACCAGCATTTCCAGTAAACAAATCATTTGAAAAACGATATCCATATGTTCCGGGTGACATAATATTATTATTAGAATCTACAAGCAGATAGTTTTCTAATGACTGGACTAATTTATCGATGTCGGATAATTTGTTTTTATTATCAATTCCTATAAGGATAATTCCACTGATCCCTCTGGTTAGTCCAGATGAGTATGTGCAGTAAGTTTGGAGATTTTTAGTGAATTGTTCTTGAAGGTTTAAATATTTTTCGTTTTGAAATTCATGTAAGCGTCTAATAAATTGGCTCAATACTAATCCGACACCAACTCCTCCTTCTCCTAGATATGGAAGTATTCTGGGAAAACCAATTGAATTATCCAAAATCTCTGCAGATTGTGAGTCGGAAATTTCAATGTTTTTATCTAGTTCAAAATTCAACATATCTTTGGCATTTTTCAGAGTTTCTTTGTTTTTTGTTACATCAAATAGTAGTAATAAAAATAAACTCGCGCCTGACCATCCATTCATTAATCCATAAGGAATGGTATCTTCATCATCTGGTTGAGTTCCCGAACCATTTATAAATAATGTATTTAAGCGGATCGCGATTAATTTACTCATTTCTAAAAATTTATTATTATTATTTTTTTTAAAGAAGGCTAGTAAACTTAAACCAATTCCGCTTAATCCAGAGTAAAGAGTGTAATCTGTTTCTTTTAAAATTCTATTTTTTTGATCAAGTATAAATTCAAGAAATTGGTTTGAATGTTCCTGTAAGTTTAAATCATCTAAAATAGACGCGATTCCTGAAATACCATTAAATAGTCCAAGACTGGTGTCTTCATTGAAGTGGCTAATAAGATTTTTGCTGCTATTATTAGCCCAATTGATTTCTTTTGTTAACTTTGTATTACTCCGATTTAATGCCATTAGTATTCCAAAACCACCATTAGCGATGTTAACTTTTCCAAGCTTGTCAATAAATTGTCTAATGTCACCACCTGAAAAACTATCATTTTGATTTGATGAATATTCAATTATTCCGGTTTTTAACCCATTGATGAGTTTGTCTACTGCTTTTATATTGATTTCAAATTTTGGGACGTCGAAAATGTTCTTTAATTTTGGAATGAAATTTTTACAATCCTTTTCTGTATTTTGTAATATATCAAGTGCTTTTTCTCCAAAATAATCTGTTATCCATTTATTTTGATTTTCTTCAATTTTTAAAGACAAATCAGAAACGAACTCAATCGGTAGTAACAAAAATCTTGAGATCCTCATGTAAGCAAACCAATCAGCACTTTTAAAGTCACTAATTTTAGAATTAACGTATCCCATAGTTTGTAGTTCTGGATGATATTCATTTGAGAGGAGGGTAGCAGTCTCAAAATCGATTAGTTTAATGTTATTGTTAGGAGTAACCATAATATTATTTGGATTTAAGTCACCAATAGCAAAACCAGCCTGATGAACTTCTGTGATTGCCACTTTTAATTGTTTGATTAATTGATCTATAAGTTTTAAATATTCATTTCGATTCTTTTCGTATGAGAAAGGAAAGTTTTCTGGAATGAAATCGGATAATGAATTTCCAGGAACAAATTCTTCAATCAAGTAATTATTTTCCCATATCTCAAAATAATCATAGACCTTAACTGTTCTGTTAATCCCATTTAATTTTTTTAGGGTATTGTATTCATTCTTTACACGGAAAAAACCATCATTCCCTTGTGCATCAATTCCAGACTGTTTTCGTCCCTCCTTCATTACATAATTTTTACCATCTTTTGTGACTTGATAGACGCCGCCACCATTACTAAAGTGAATTGCGGAAATAACCTCATAGCGTTTGAATTTAGTTAAATCAATTTTGGAATATTCAATCGTTTGTATTTTATCCATTTTTTTAATTTCTTTTGGTTCAGAAATAAATGAGGGAACGTTATAGTATGGAACCCTTAAGTCTGGCACTAACTCTCCATTTGGATTTTTGATTCCCATGATCGTTTTTCCATCATGTACCATTGGCATTCCAATAAATCCCCCATACCTAAAGAAGATGTTGGAATTGTACCACTGTTTATCGTTTAAAATATATGCACCCTTGGGGATGTCATTGGTTAGGTCAGTTAGGGGACTTAATAGTTGAATAAATTGATCTTCATCTTTGGGGTAAATTGTTATGAATTTTCCACATGCAGATCGATCACCATATTTTGAATTTTTCATAATTAATTCTTTTTTGGTAGGAACAAATTTAAAAGAAATGTTATTTTCTATCAAATACGGTGTGATTTGGTCCAATGTTTTTTGCGCGTAATCAATGGGAGATGTTACATGAATTTTCCACCCTTGGTTTGGCAGTTGTCTATTTTTATTGATAAAATAATTCCAATTTTTATCGATATGATGATTCCATTTATCCTTGTCGTGAATAGTAACTTTATAAATTAAACTGTTTGTTTCGGCTGTGGTGGGTTGATAAAATAATGATCCTTTTTTTAAATAATCTAAATATCTTAAATCCATAACTACATCCTTTAAGTTTAAAATAAAAAGAGAGTCCTATTAGGGCTCTCTTATCTCTTGCATATAAGAATACTAACGTCACTGTTAATTGTGCATCCAACGCTCAGATGAGAACCCTTACGTCCTTTTCGGCGCTTTTTTCTTAATGCTACATTATCAAGTTGTTGTAATTGCAGAATAGGTTTCATGAAATGCTCCTATAGTATTATTTGCACATAATACTAATATTGCTGTTGTTGCCACATCCCATAACACTAATATGAGAATCTTTTTTCCCGCCAACAAGCTTCTTGGCATTTTTACCCACAGTCTTTTGGAGGTCTAGCAAAGTTTTCATAATAAATACACCTATTGTTAAATTACTGACAGAAGACACTTACATTGCTTCGAACATCACATTGAACACTGATATTACTTCGTACTCCGTGATGGTGATGACGACGCTTCTTCTTTAACTCCACGTTTGGTTGTGCTTGTAAATTAAGCAAGTACTTCATATTAAATCTTCCTTTCTTGTGAGAGGTTTAATTACCATAATTAATATAAATTAAACGATATAGAAAGTCAACAATTTTTTAAAAGTTATAAAAATTGTTTTTTATAGTTGTGTAATTACACTGAAAATTCATTTGAGTATTCGATATTTGACTTATGTAGATTTAATTAAAATATTGTTTAAAGCTTTATCAAGATTATTATTTGTATTAAAAAAGCATCAAATCATTACATAATGATTTGATGCTTTTCCATTTAATTAAACGTCTAACTTAGTTTCGCTATCTTTTTTGGTACTTGCTTTGGTTGTTTTCTTAGTAGTGGCCTTATTGTCAGTTGACTTGGATTTTGCATCCTTGTCACTGTCATCGTCCTTTGATTCTTCATCATTGGCAATGCCATAGGCTTCTCTGACCTTGTTCTTGATTTCTTCGACCATCTCAGGTTTGTCACGCAGATTGGCCACGGTCTTATTTAGGCCTTGTCCCAGTCGTTCCTCACCGTATGAGTACCATGATCCAGATTTGTCGACGATGTCTTTGTCAACGGCTAGGTTGACCATGTCAGCAATCGGTTCGATACCCTTTCCAAAACTCATCAAAGTGTCAACGGTCTTGAATGGGGGAGCCACCTTGTTCTTTACGACTTTAATCTTGGTTTCTCGACCAACGACGTCTTGACCTTCCTTTGATTGCTTACCAGAACTAACACGGAGTCGCACACTTGAGTAGAACTTAAGGGCCCGACCACCAGGAGTTGTTTCTGGGTTACCGAACATCACACCAACTTTTTCTCTTAGTTGGTTAATGAAGATAACGACGGTATTGGTCTTGTTGATACTGGAAGCTAGTTTTCTAAGTGCCTGTGACATTAGACGAGCTTGTAAACCAACGTGAGAATCACCAATGTCACCCTCAATTTCAGACTTCGGAACTAGGGCAGCTACTGAGTCGACAACGATTAAGTCGATAGCACCGGATTGTACCAGTGCATCGGCAATTTGCAGTCCTTCTTCACCGGTTCCTGGTTGCGATAACAAAAGGTTGTCAATGTTAACTCCCAGGCTGTGAGCGTATTCCGGATCCATCGCGTTTTCGGCATCGATGTATGCGGCCGTTCCGCCAGCTTGTTGGAGGGCAGCAACGGTCTGAAGGGCAATCGTGGTTTTACCAGATGATTCGGCACCGAAGATCTCAACGACTCGGCCACGAGGGAAACCCCCAATGCCAAGGGCGATATCTAAGGATAAAATGCCGGTTGAAATGGAATCAACGTTTTGGTTAGGGGATTCGCCCATCCGCATGATAGCGCCAGTTCCAAATTCTTTTTTGATTTTGCTGAGTGCTTTATCGAGCTCGATTTGACGCCCGTCGACACTGTTTTTAGAATTTGCCATAAAATTCCTTTCTTTTTACATATTACGTAATTGCGAACATACGTTTGGTTATTTAATATAATCAATTGTACACTAATAATTACGTAATTTCCAATTAAATTAAATCAATTAATTAGATTCGTTTATTAACGTAATAGGGCGAAGTTTGATCGTTATTTTTAGCATCTGATTGAGCGTTATCCGAAAGGAAAATATCGAATGATTTTTTGTCTTTTCCATGAACTACTACGACGTTTTTGGCCTCCACTTGTTTGTCACGGTAAAGTTGAGCAGAACGAACTGCATCATTATAGTCGTGAAAGTTTCCAAGTGAGTCGCCGGGATTGAAAAATACTGTTTCTGGCATAGTAATTACCACCTTTCTTCTACTATATTGTACCAGATTACGACCTTAATTATCTATTCGCAGGCTGACATGTGAGTTGCTTAATGGTTGACGTAAGAACATTAATTAAATAAATTATTAAATCAAATTGATAAGTTACATTCCAACTTTTGGGTACGTTATAATATAGATATAAGCATATGTGAAACTGCTAACATAGAGACAAATGCTTACTACGTATTTAAATCTAGGAGGTTTAATATGACTAAGAAAAAAGCAATTATGATTGGTGCCGGCATTTCCAACATGGCCGCCGCCGTTTACTTGATTCAAGAAGGTCACTGGGACGGAAAGAACATTACTTTCTATTCATTAGACGACCATGGCGCAAATGATGGTGCCAAAACGGACGTGACCGGTAATGAATACTGGAATCGCAATCACGAAACGTCTGACCAGACTGGCTTTGTCGCTCGTGGGGGAAGAATGTTGAATTACCGGACCTACGTTGATTTGATGGATCTCTTAAGTCGGGTTCCGTCAGCCACCGAAGAGGGAATGACGGCTGCAGAGGACACTCGTGACTTTGATTCTAAGCATCGGACCTACGATAAAGCGCGTTTGATGGAAGGCGAAAAGGGCATTATTAATTCCGCTAAAATGGGATTTAACAACAAGGATCGGCTCCTATTGACGAAGTTAATCATGATGCCAGACGACAAAGAAACCGAACTTGATAACGTCTCCATTGCTGATTACTTCAAGGACGATCCCCACATGTTTCAAACTAACTTCTGGTACATGTGGGAGACAACCTTTGCCTTTCGTACCCAGAGTTCAGCTCAAGAACTCAGGCGTTACATGCACCAAATGATTTACGAATTTACCCAAATTAACACGCTCGTGGGGGTTAACCGAACTCGATACAATCAGTACGAAAGTTTGATGCTACCATTAATTAATTACTTGAAGAAACAAGGCGTAACGTTTGTCTTGAATCGTCGGGTTAATGATTGGGACTTCAAAGAAACCCCAATGAACGAAGAAATTACCGTTAAGGGCCTAGAAATGGAGAACGTTGACACTGGTAAAGATGAACACATTGATGTCGATGATGATACTGCGGTCTTCTTCACCAATGGTTCCATCACCGATTCGGCTACGCTTGGAGACTTCAACACCCCGTCCGGTGAGAACACTGATTATGGGGCTGCCTCAAGTTTGTGGAAGAAAGCCACCAATCACTTCTACAACTTAGGTAATCCGGACAAGTTCTTCGCCGACCGGAATGCCAGTGGCTGGAGTAGTTTTACCGTAACCACTAAGGATCATACTTTCTTAAACGAAATCACCCGTATTACTACGCAACTGCCTGGGAATGCTTTGAACTCCTTCCTATCAACGAGTCCAATTACTCCGTTAGGTCAAAAAGACGTGAGAATGTCGATTGTGGTTCATCATCAACCTCATTTCACCGACCAAAAGCCAAACGAAACCGTTCTTTGGGGTTACTTCTTGTATCCATACCGTCGCGGTGAATTCGTTGACAAGCAGTACATCAAGATGACTGGAAAAGAAATGGTTCAGGAGTTGATCGGACAGCTTTCAAAGGTCGACCCGGGTCCCGTAAATATCCGTGATAAAGAAAAGGAAATCATGGATTCAATTGTCAACTCCGTTCCGGTGTACATGCCATACGCTTCGGCATTGTTTAACAACCGTGCTAAAATTGACCGTCCCAAGGTCATCCCTGACCATTCAACGAATCTAGCATTCACCGGTGAGTTTGTTGAACAACCTTACCAAATGGTCTTCACCGAACAAAGTGCCGTTCGTTCTGGTGAAATGGCCGCTTACCACTTTGCTGGTGTTCCAATGTCAAAACTCGTGGACAACCCACGATTTGATAAGAATCCGAAGATTCTGGCCAAGGCCGCTAAAAAATTATTTGAATAGATGATCGTAAATGAAAAGCTCAACTTCGAAATGAAGTTGAGCTTTTTTGATGTTTCAATCAACATAGTCTTTAATTTCAGTAAAACACACGTCACGTAGTGAATCCGGGATGGCAAATAAATCCATGAATTCCTCTAGGTTAAGCTGGTCAATTTCCTTGTTGTCAGCGTAGAAGGGAACTAGAAGCCTAACGGCATTCACGTTGGCCTTCTGTTCGTACTTGGGATTCATCAGAGTGGTAAAACTAAGAATGGCATCATCCTGATCGCACTGCAGGACGTGGCTAATTTCGTGCGCAATGATAAATGGAAGTTGTTTTCGTAGCTGCCAGTTGGCATTAATCACAATTGAATGGGAACGAACGTCCGCAAAGGATTGAGTATTTTGATGGAGTTTGTCCGTGTATACAACGGCAATGTCATTATCTAACGCATAGTTAAAAAGACTATTGATGATTTCGTGCATTTCGAAGTTTCCTTAAGATTTCCACGACTGTTTCACGGTCTTCTTCTGGGATGGGTTTGCCCCCAAACATCATGATCGTTGAGAGGTCATCTAAGTCAGCCGAGTTACCAGTTGAGTTTCCTAAGAGATAGTCAACGGAGACGTTGAAGTAGTTGGCAACTTTTTTGAGTTTTTGCGAATTAGCGGTTTGGTCCCACTTTTGCATGGTTCCGTTGGAGAACCCAAGTTGATGCTCTAATTCGCGAATGGAAATATTTTTATTTTTAGCAAGCTCTTTAACCCGTTGATAGATCGACATTTTTGACTCCTTTTAATTATTTACATAGAAAATTAATCTATGAAATTGTTGACATGTAGAAATAATGGATATATGATTGTTCTTGTAAACAGATGAGAAATCAAGCAACAACCTCGAAGAGATGTCGGTTTAGATTATTTCAGCTGATTTTCTTTACCATCATTGTAGAACTTTTGTCTATAAGATTCAATGATTATTCTACATGATTGCAAATTGATTTTGATGTGTTTACGTGCGAGTTAGCGCTAGCTCTTAAATTTTATAAAGAAAATTTTAGGAGGAAATAATTATGGATGAACAAGTTTTAAGCGTTCAAAAGTGGTTGAACCAAGAATACGGTAATGTTTCAGGATTTGATAAGGTCAAGGAAAATGGAAAGACGGGTTGGCCAACTATTTATGCTTTAAGAATGGGACTTCAGCATGAACTAGGGATTAGTCCACTTGGTAGTGGTTTTGGTGATAAAACCAAGAAAGCACTAAGTGGAATGGTCGATCAGTTGAAGGTCGGTTACAAGGGCAAGATTGCGAAGTTAATTCAGGGTGCTTTTTGGTGTAAGGGAATTAGCCCGAATGCGTTTGATGAGAAATATACCAAAGATACACAGAATGCAGTAAATAAATTACGTAATGATGCTGGATTAGATAAAGGTGGGGTTACTGTTCCATTAATGGCTGGTCTATTTGATATGGCTGCCTTTGAATTACTTGATGGTGGTAAAAAGAAATATCGTCAAATGCAACAATATTTAAACCATAACTATTTAGATTATTTTGGTGATGATCTTGGCTTGGTTCCAACTGATGGTTTGTATCAACGAAATACAAACACAGCTTTGATTTATGCCCTGCAAGCTGTTGAAGGAATGACACCTGGACAAGCAAACGGAGTTTATGGACCTGGAACCATTAATAAAACGCCAACTTTAACTGAAGGGGACAAAGGTGCAGGCGTTAAGCTACTTCAATATGGATTAATGGTTAATGATTTTCTGAGTGGATCTGTTGATGGAGTATTTAATAATTCGGTTGCTGAAGATGTGGTTAATTTTAGGAAGTTTATGAATTTACCACCATTTACAGGGAAAGCTGATTTAACCGTTATCAAGGGGTTGCTTACCAGTAATGGGAATACTAATCGAGATTCAAATGCTTGTGATACTTCATTTCAATTAAGTGATAAAGACGTTAAAAACATCAAAAATTATGGCTTTGAAATTGTTGGTCGCTATTTAACTGGATCAGTTGGCACTGGCTCAAAACGTCGTAACAAAAATCTGACTGATGATGAACTGAAAAGAATTACTGATGGTGGCCTAAAGGTGTTTCCAATCTATCAAGATAATGATGGCAGTCAGGAATACTTTAAATACGGCCAGGGTTGTGCTGATGCAGGAATTGCAAATGCAACAGCACAACGGCTTGGATTCCCAAAGGATACTATTATTTACTTTGCTGTTGATACTGATATTCAAGCTGGTGACATTGATAGTACGGTTATTCCATATATGGAGGGAGTCAAAAAAGCATTAGGCGGCTCAAGTTATCAAGCAGGAATTTACGGAACCAGAAATGTTTGTGCTCAAGCCCTTGGTAAAGGACTTGCAAAAACGGCGTTTGTATCTGATATGTCAACTGGATATAGTGGAAATTTGGGTTATCAGATGCCTAAAAATTGGGCAATTGACCAATTTGTTGAATACAGTTTAGGTGACATTGCGATTGACCAAGATGCGTCGTCTGGTAGAGATGATGGTACTAATAAGATTAAGCCAACGGGAATTGGAGAAATGTCTGCTAAAGAAGCTTTAAAGAATATTGTTGATAATACACAGGTAGAAATTGATGTTCCTTATGTGCTATACAATGATAATAAATCATTAAAAATTACTTTAGTAGGTGAAGCTGATATTAAGCCAGTCCATGGATCTGGGATGTTTACCATTAGTAATGGGAAATTACCACTAAAATTTATGTTTGATTGGGTCATGCAAAGTTGTAATAACAATGTTAATGCTGGCGTATACATCGTTAGTTTATTTAATAAGTGGGAATTTGTTCAAAAAATTGAAGATGGTCAAGTTTCAATTGAGATTGTAGAAACTAAAGACGGTTGGAGTATATCAGTAGAATTTAATATTTTTAAGTTAAAAATTAATAATAAAAGTTTTGATACAGAGCTTTCTATTTCAATAGATATTGATTCTCATCCACATGATTATCCTGACTTTAAGAGTTATGAAAAAGCTTATGATGAGGTTACCGATAAATTAGGAGAAAAGACTGATACGCTTGCGTTGACACCGGCATATGTAAGATATGCAATTGAGGGTGAAAGTGTTGGTATTGCTGTAATAATTGCATTTTTAGCGGCACTAGTAGGATGATATATGTCATTATTTGCGTAATTTATGTTGTATTAAAATGATTAAATAAATGGACCTGTAATTTGTAATTACAGGTCCATTTATTGATTTATATCTCAATTACTTATTTCATCTTTTTAATTCCCTCAGTAAGTTCTTTTGAATATTTCTTTTTCCGATATTTTAAGGTGCTTTTAGAAAGATAATATAATAAAAATCCAGAGCAAATTAAAAACGTTGGCAGCATTGGAGATTCATATGCCTCCCATAAATTGTTTGAAAGTAATAGTATTTCAATTGATCCAATGAAAACAAAAATTCCAAAACACAGAAATAAAATAATGACCCATAAACAATAATAATGTTTTAACCTTGAAGGTCGCATATGCTTAATCTTATATTTTTCTATCATTAATCTTATTGTAGTTCCTAGTGCGGTAATAAATAGCGAGAATGTAATTCCATCGATTGTCCCCATGATCCAAAGGATGAATTTGTTTGCATGCATATTAAGGAGAATGGATCCCAAAGTGAAGGTAATGATTACCAATATAATGGATGGTAGCAATAAGCGTGACATAATGTGGTATTTATGTAAGTATTCTTGGTAGTCTTTGATGTAGTCCGGTTTTTCTGACATTTATCTTCCTCCTCACAATTAGGATATTACCTTATTAGTAAAATACAAAATGATAGATTATTCCTAATGCAACATTAATAAATGAAATTATGCAAGTAAATATAATTAATATATAGATATAGTTAATATGTTTAAAAAATGATTGTTTCAGTTGCTTAATTAATTTTGGTTGTTGGTTCCCATTATTGTAAATGTTCCAGCGTTTGATTGTCATGTACAAAACAATACTAGTCAGAATAATTACGTATGACATTAGCATAATTAGTCCACTAGGGTTCCCGATTAAATAATTCCAGCGATCTGTTAATGTTTTGTTCCACATATAATTATCAGTTAAAGTATGTCCAATGATATTGTTAGAGGCAAAATATAGAAAAAGAATCAAAATGTATATTAGGGGAGAAATATTGTTAAATATTTCTCCCCTTTTTCTTAAATAATGTCTGGAACGCTCATAGGCAACAATTTCATAGATAATTACTATAAGCATACAAAAAAAGAATAATTTAGCCAGCAGATAATAACCTAATTGAAAATATGATTGCAAAATAATTCCTCCAGTAAAAGTGTTCATTAGGGCTTTTCTATTAAACTGAGTAGGTTGCCTTAATTATGTTAGCACTAGTATGCTTGAAGTAACAATAGTATCAGCGATTAGAAGGTATTTGACATGTAAAGAGAAAATAACATCGAAATATTACTTTTCTTCATTTATAAGAACGTTTATTGAATTTCTTCATATGTTCCATTTTTATTAACACGATAAGTTCCTGCAGTTCCAGATCCACCTTGATCTCTGTAGGATTTAATTACCAATTGGATATCATAGTAAGATCCATCAGTTGGTAAAGATCCGTATTCCATATCGTCACCAAAACCTAAGCCATTTTTTAGGACATTAATAGCTTGTTCAGGATTGTTGACTACATTATTTTGCGCTTGATTGGACTGATTTGGTTGATTGTTTCTTTGATCAGAGTTGTTAGAGGAATGTGTAGATTGAGCCTCATTAGTAGAAGAGGATGAGTTGTCATTGGAACTAGAGGGAGTGTCTGAACTCATATTACTTTGACTATCTGTTGTAGATGATGTCTGTGATGAGTTTTCAGAGCTATCCTTGCTATTGCTTGTTTTTTTATCCTTTGTTTGCTCTACTTGTTTCGTCCTATTATATGTTTCATTATGACCTGAATTTGAATACACGATAAATCCAATCCCAATTATTAATACGATAATAACGACGAATACGATTGTCTTTTTGTGTTTCATTAAAATTCTCCTTAACTAAATTAATGGTGTTAAGTGTAGTAAAGTTTCAGTGTTTACACAAACTGATGATTAAAAATTTCAAAACAAAAGGCCCAACCCATGAATATCACAGGTTGAGCCTTTTTTTATACCAGAATAATTAGGACGATAATGAAACAAATTGCCAACACTGATAATGCCAAAAAACGTTTTGACGTCAATTTGTGGGTCTTGTGATAGGTCCATCCCATGCATCCCAAAATTACGATCAATCCGAACGTTGCCATTATGATTAATTTGATTAATACCGCTGTGTCGCCCAATTTGGCCACTTCCTAGTTATTATTTTAGTTCGATTTGGTAAGCGAAACGTTTTGTTCCATGACTCTTTTTACCGTTTGCGTAAATGATACCACGTTTAGTGAAACCATTTGAGAGAATGACGTGCTGCATTCCCTTGTTGTCTGGATGAGTGTCGATTCTGACGTCTTTAAAACCACGAAAGGCTGAGATGGTGAATAGACCACTGATGAATTTGGATGCTAGTCCCTGACCACGATAGTCGTTTGAGACAGCGATACGGTGAATGGCGGAGTAGTGACCTTGGTCGCCATTTTCCCACTCTCCACCCTCAAGGTGTAAGTAATCGGGGTCGATTCCTAAATGCAGGGTTGCGGTTCCAGCAACTTTTCCGTCAACGTCTAGGACGTATGAGATGCCAAATTTAACGTCTCTGGCTAAATCCTCTTCACTCGGGTAATCACTTTGCCATTGGTCGATGCCTTGTTCGCCCAAAAACTTCTTGGCGTTTTTGATGATAGTGTAGATATCGTTTAAGTCAGCTTCAGTAGCTTTTCTTACGTAAATAGTAGACATAATAACACTTCCTTACTTTTATTATCAGACGATAAATAATTATAGTGAAGCTCATGTGGTTTTTCAACCACCAAATTAATTATGGAGCCGGCTTTTTTTCTGGTAAAATGCATTGAACAGTAATTTAGGAAAGTTGGAGAAAACTTGGAAAAGAAATTAAGTGTAAGGCAGATTATTTACGTTGGAATTATGTTGTTTGGGATCTTCTTCGGCGCTGGCAATTTGATTTTTCCCGTTAATATGGGACAGATGGCTGGTGGCAACGTTTGGTGGGCAACCCTCGGATTTGTTTTAACTGGAGTGGGTCTCCCCATCCTAGGCATCATTGCGTTAGGGGTTACTGATAGTTCTGGAGCCTTTGAAATTTCTTCAAACGTTGGCAAGTCGTTTGCGTACGTCTTTACGATTTTAATTTCTTTTATAATGGGACCACTTTTGGCCATTCCGCGTTTAGCAGCCACTTCATTTCAGATTGGAATTGCACCATTTCTTAGTTCTGGTCGTCAGCAGTTAGGCTTAATCGGCTTTATTTTAATTTTCTTCGTTGCCGTTTTTTTACTCTCGTATAATCAAGGGCGCTTACTGGAATACATCGGAAAATTTTTGACCCCGTTGTTTTTGATTTTACTAGCGGTCATCATCGTCATGTCGATTATTAAGCCAATGGGTTCACCACGTTTCTATCATCCAATGGGTGAATACGGTCATTCCCCACTTCTTTCAGGTTTCGTTGAGGGATACAACACGCTAGACGGGGCCGGATCGATTGCTTTTGGGATTGTGATTGTGGAAACCGTGCGTGGATTAGGGGTTAAAAGTCCCAAGCAGTTAGCCGTTAGCATCGGAAAGGCCGGCTTGATTGGTGGATTGATGATGGCAGTTGTCTACGTTCTATTAAGTTACATGGGCGCTAGCAGTCTGGGCGATTTTCGGCCGTCGGCGAATGGTGGCATTGCCCTTGTTCAGATTGCGACGCATTACTTTGGCGGGTATGGAAACATTTTGTTGGCGCTAATTGTGATTGTGGCCTGTCTTAAGACAGCGATTGCGATGAGTAGTGCCTTTGCGGATACAATGTCTGACGTCTTCCCGAAGCTTAAGTACCTTCCCGTTCTGATTTTTGCGGTGGTGATGTCAGCGTTTTTGGCAACGCTTGGTCTGACTGAAATGATTAAGTTTATCATGCCAGTCTTGATGATTGTTTATCCGTTTTCCATCTGTCTGATTTTGATTTCGTTAATTAAACCATTACTTAAAAACTCTAAGATTGTTTACCAAATGACGATCTGGTTCATCGCCATTCCAGCTTTTCTAAGTGGAATTACCACCATTTCAGAGTTGAAACACGTGCCAGAATTAGCTTGGTTATTTAAAATTAATGACCTTTTGCCGCTGGCGCAGTACGGAATGGGATGGGTTTTGTTCGCATTGATTGGATTTGCGATTGGATTGGTTCTTTCGGTGAAAAAGACCAGAAAACAATTGAAGCAAGGATAAATAAAGACCCCGGTAGTTAAAAATGAATCTAACTACTGAGATCTTTTTTTGTTTCTTCATTATAATGTGTGAACGGTCATTGCCATTCCCATTCCACCACCGATACAGAGGGTGGCCAGTCCCTTAGTCTGACCAGTCCGTTTGAGGTTGTTGATTAAGGTGATGAGGATTCTCGAACCGGAATCGCCAAGGGGGTGACCCATTGAGACGGCACCACCGGTAATGTTAAGCTTGTTATCGGGAAGATTGAGGTCACGCGCTACCGCTAAACTTTGAGAGGCAAAGGCTTCGTTTAGTTCAAACAAATCAAAGTCACTGATTTGTTGACCCGTCTTATCCAGTAGTTTATTAACGGCGTAGTAGGGGGCATATCCCATGATTTTAGGGTCACATCCGGCTTCGGCGTAGTCATCCAGCACCGCCAGCGGAGTTAGACCAAGCTCGTTGGCCTTACTTTGCTTCATTAATAGGATTGCAGAGGCTCCATCATTTAGGCTAGCGGCGTTTCCGGCCGTCACCGTTCCGTTTTCTTTAAAGGATGGCTTTAACTTTTTTAATTGTTCCATTGAGGTGTCAAAACGAACGCCCTCATCCTTATCAACCACGGTGCTTCCGTGGCGATTCTGAACTTCAATTGGGATCATTTCTTCATTAAAGTAACCATTTTGTTGAGCTTTGCTGGCTTTTCGATGGGACTGAAGGGCAAAAGCATCCTGATCCCTTCTTGAAATGTTGAACTGGTCGGCAACGTTTTCGGCGGTCATTCCCATCGGTTTTCCACTCCAAGCGTCGTTTAGTCCGTCTTTTTCAATGCTGTCTTCTAAAGTGATTGGGCCAAATTTGTGGCCCTTTCTTTCGTTCACATTTAGGTATGGAGCGTTCGACATGCTTTCGGTTCCCCCGACAAGGACGATGTCAGCATCGTCCATTTGGATGGCGGATTGCCCCAGTCGGACCGCTTTCATACCGGAACCACAAACTTGGTTAATGGTGGAGGCGGTGGCTGTGTCAGAAATGCCAGCGTTTAACTCGATTTGTCTGGCGACGTTTTGTCCACCACCCGCTTGAATTACATTTCCAAAGATGACTTGGTCGATTTGTTTCGGATCAATTTCTGCGTCTTTGATGGTTGCCTTGGCGGCAATAGTTCCAAGATCAACCGAAGTCAGGCTAGCGAGGGTGCCGTTGATTTTACCAATCGGAGTCCTCTTTGCGCTTACAATTACGATATTGTCATTCATAGATTCGATGCTCCTTTGACATGATTCGTTGATAATTATACATGTTTTTACTTAACTTTTTTTAAAGTGCAAAAGTTAATGTTAATTTCGAGTTTCTACTATAATAAAGTGAATAATAAAAATACTTTAGGAGATGAAGTCATGGATAAGGATGAAGAAGTACAACAAGTAGGGGAAATGATCGATCGTTGGTTAGATGATATTGATGATGAACCTGATGTCTTAGAGAAGACGCAGGATGAGATTGACGAGATTGATACCATCATTGATAGTTTTGCTGAAATTGCGATTGTTGGGTTGGGAGTTCAGCCTAAGAACTGGAACGTCGATTTGGTTACTAACGTAATGTTTAATCGTTTTACCTTGATGCTAGATAGTGATGAAAAAACGGACTCGCTGTTTCAACTAATTCCCTTTGCCTTAATCCATTTATTTTCTTATTTAAACGATCAGGGAATTATTAGTAATGGTCCTAGTTTGAATAAATGGGTAGAAAATAATAGTAAAGCATTACGTTCAATGTACGATTCTAATTTTGATGCCTTTTATAAGAAATTGGTTAGTGCGATGGAAGATGCTGACGTTGATTTAGAGGATAAGAGTGCAGTGGATGCTTTTACGACGCGTTATCTAAGACAACACCCGCAAGATGGAATTGACTTATATTCAAAGAAAAAGTAGGCCAATTTTCTTGATAAAAAATGAAAATTAAAAAAGTTTGACCTTTTTTGACCAAAAGTGTTGACAAATGATTTGAGCGCATGTATAGTAGTAAATGCTCAGTGAGGGAGACAAAGTGATTTGATAATAATCGATTAGTCACTGATTATGAACTGAATTAATTATTTTAATCATTTCTCTTGCATCTTCATTATGAGCGTTGTATAATAGTCTTTGTTGTCTGGGTTCTCCGGATACAATGCTTGAACAAATAAATTTAAAATAATTGAGTTTATCTGTTGACATTTAAAACGCAACGTAGTATAGTTAAACATGTTGCGTTAAGGAAGAATCAAACAGCAACAATCAAGAGTAGATCTTTGAAAACTGAACAAGATTTTGATTACAAGTGTAAGGTAATTTTAAGTTGTAGAACTTAAAATTAA
>NZ_JBWXVC010000028.1:0-271 GCF_059901175.1 Fructilactobacillus sp. X3R5C2 | reverse complement strand
GTGTGAAGAAGCTCGAGGATGAGCTTGGCGTTCTGATCTTCGAGCGCAGCAAAAGCGCGGTACGCCTGACCCCCGTCGGCGAGAGCATTGTCGCCCAGGCACAGAAGGTACTGGAGCAGGCCCAGGGCATCCGCGAGCTGGCCCAGGCCGGCAAGAACCAGCTGACTGCCCCGCTCAAGGTCGGTGCCATCTATACCGTCGGCCCGTACCTGTTCCCGCACCTGATTCCGCAACTGCATCGCGTAGCGCCGCAGATGCCGCTGTACATCGA
>NZ_JBWXVC010000027.1:0-274 GCF_059901175.1 Fructilactobacillus sp. X3R5C2 | reverse complement strand
CAACGAAACAGCCATATGCCTATACCTTTACGATGGGAGATACTGCGGATGAGGCGGGTTTATTAAACTTCGGCCTGGGTAATTCACTGGAGCCGGCAGCCGAACATGTGGTATCCATTCAAAATGTAATGCTGTTCGAGGTCAACCCCGGCGCAGACGAGGGTGGGCAACCTGTACATGTCAATCTCATCAAAAATGGTGACTTTACGCAAGGAACGAACGGCTGGTTCCCGTATGCGGCCAGCAATAAGCCGGAAGACTTGATGCTTAGCGC
>NZ_JBWXVC010000026.1:0-274 GCF_059901175.1 Fructilactobacillus sp. X3R5C2 | reverse complement strand
ACCCACATGTACGCGGAGGACGCCTACTCCCCCGCCCAGATGAGTGCTGTTGAGAGCAGCCCAGGGAAATATGCTTTTACCACAGCATTG
Organism: Fructilactobacillus sp. X3R5C2; assembly: GCF_059901175.1. Lineage (NCBI taxonomy): Bacteria > Bacillati > Bacillota > Bacilli > Lactobacillales > Lactobacillaceae > Fructilactobacillus > Fructilactobacillus sp. X3R5C2. Next base: position 184 of record NZ_JBWXVC010000026.1, on the reverse strand, counting down.
AGCGCCGAGCTGATAGCGGGCGATGAAGTGTTTTTACTGGCCCTGAACAGTGCTTCGCGTAAAAATGAAATTGCTCACAAAAAAATAAGTGAGCCCACAGAAACGGTAGAGCACACGCTTTCAAAACCCAACCTTGATTACATGTCAAGTTTTAAACTAGTGGCACTGGTACGCACCCCAGCAG